>DAOUBN010000178.1:0-2507 GCA_034432815.1 Anaerolineae bacterium
AGCCCCCTCCACCCCCATAAAAGAGGAAAACAGGGGGTTCAGGGGGACAGAGTCCCCCTGGCGGGGGGATGTGGGGGGTGTCCCCCCACGAAAACAAAAAGGGGAGCGAGTTGGTATCTCTTGAAACCCGCCCACGAGGGGGCCCCTTAAGCCCGGCTGAGCCGCAGGGAACGGGGGTGGGAAAAAAGAAGAAAGAGCGAGGGGATACCCCCCAGAATCCCCCGGGAGGGGGCTCCTCCCCCTCCACCCCCGCGAAAGCAAAACCAGGGAGTGCAGGGGGACGGAGTTCCCCTGACGGGGGGAAGAGGGGGGTGTTAGCCCAGCCTCGTTTGCCGGGGGTTCGCCTGCGTGCAGGGTCCCACTCGCGGGCGGGTTGCAGGAGTTGTCTTCTCGCCCCCTTAATTCAGCAGGGGCACCCTGCCCCTGAGTTCTATGCCCCTTTCCGTAACCGAGCAGGTGTAGGCAAAGGCTGCAACCCCAGCCTCAAGGGCTTCCCGAAAGGCCAGGGCAAAGGCGGGATCGGCAGAGGAGTTGGGGGAGAAGGCTAAAGCGTCCTCCCGCTGGATTATGAAAACCACGGCCGCTTCAGTCCCCCCGGCGGCCAGTTCCCTGAGGGCCAGGAGATGACGCCTCCCCCGCCCGGTCGGGGCATCGGGAAAGAGAGCCACCCCGTCCCTCACCAGGGTGACAGATTTGGTTTCCACAAAGCATGGGCCAGCTGGCCCCTCCAGTAAAAGGTCAAGCCTTCCCTTTCCATACTGTGGCTCGCTCCTTGCAACCCTGTAGCCTGCAAATTCCCGGACCAGCCCCCTTTCCAGGGCCTCCTGGAATATAAACCGGGGGAGCCTGGCATCCACCGAAACCAGAAGCTCCCCCACTCTGACCAGTTTCAGGTCAAAGGGGGTTTTGCGTTTCCCCTTCGTTTCCCTGCTCAGGAAAACCTCTCTGCCCGGGATCAGGAGTTCCTCAAGGCGGCCGGAATTGGGAAGGTGAGCGGCCGAAACGCCCCCTTCCACTTCCACCCTAACCCTGAACCTGTTCTCCCTTTTCAGGAAGACGCCCCTGATCAGGGGTGGAAAGTCCATTATTTCTTGCCCGCCTGCTTTATCAGGCTGTTGGTGAGCATTTCCCCCAGCACCACCAGGTCCTCAGTAGGGAGGTAGCTCCCGGCGCTGGCATCAAAGAGGATCTGGGCCGATGGGCCGAACTCCTCATCGGCCAGGTTGAGGACCACCGCCAGCCAGAGCCTCGGGAACATCCGGAAGAGGAAGGAGGAATCGCCGAAGGAAAGCCTCTCCCCGCCGAGAGCGATGGCCGCCCTTTCAAAGGCCTCTTTATCTTTCCCGAAGGCTTTCGCCAGTTTCAGGGAGGTCCGGGCCTGAAAGACAGGCCAGTAGCCCTGTCCGCCCGGGAACACCCGGAAGGAAACCCACTGGTCAGCCGGGCGAACCCCTTCGGCGGTGAGGAGGTAGTGGAGGATGAGGAGACTGACTACTATGGAGGGGCTTTTGCCGCTCTCTTCCTCTGTAACGATGCCTTCGGGGTAAGTCACACGGTAGCGCTTCCCCCAGAAGGGGACGGACCATTCCCCCCTTTTCGGATCTATCTCCCGGTAGTCAACGGCCGCCTTGAAGGCCGTTTCCCACGGGTCCACCTGGGCTATATCCCTGCGGGCTTTGTCCATGGCCGGCTTGTAGGCTTCTTCGCGGGTGCGAGCTTTCAGGTTGACCGGCATCTTTCACCTCCTTCAGCGCATTTTAACCACAATGTCGCTTATGATATTGGCCGCTTCGTCGCCCCGATCGGCGGCGTTGGAGAGGTGGCGGTAGAGTTCCCGGAGCTTCAGGATCTGGGCCAGGTGTTCGGGGTCAATGGGGCCTTTGAAGAGTTCAGCGATGGCTTCCCGGTAGATGCTCTCCATCTGGTTCTCCAGGGCTTTGGCCCTTATGGCATGATCGTTGGCCACGTCGGGGTGCTTTTCCAGCCTGAGGACTGCCAGGTAGAGCTCGCTGGCCGCCTCTTCCAGAAGGGCGACCATTTTCTGGAGGTAGTGGTTGGGCTTCACGCCCAGGATTTCCATTTCGTCAACGGTGGTGTAGGCGTAGTCAATCACGTCGTCAATGGCTCTGGATAGGGCGAAGATGTCCTCCCGGTCAATGGGGGTGACGAAAGTGCGGTTGAGTTCGTCCACCAGGATGCGCCTTATCTCATCGGCTTCCCTTTCGGCCTGGATCACTTTCTGGGCTTTATGGTAATCGGGCTCCCTCATGTATTCCTTAAGGCTCTGGAGGCCCTCAAGGGTCTTGGCTGCCTGCTCCGCAAGGAGTTTGAGGAATTTGTCCTCCCGGGGCCTGAAAATGTCCAGGAACTTCATCTTAAAGCCACTCCTCTCCCCCTTCCCACACTTCTTTCTTCCAGATAGGGGCGATCTCTTTGATGCGTTCTATAGCGTAGCTGGCGGCATCAAAGAGCCCCTGGCGATGGGCTCCTGCCACCGCGATCACGAC
>DAOUBN010000179.1:0-12912 GCA_034432815.1 Anaerolineae bacterium
AAAGCCCCCTCCACCCCCATGCAAAGAAAAACAGGGAGTGCAGGGGGACTGGGGCCCCCTGACGGGGGAAGTGGGGGGTGTCCCCCTACGAAAACAAAATGGGGGGCGAGGTGGCACCTACTGAAACCTAACAGGCTTGCCGCTGAGCATGGAGCCTCTATAATAAACTTCACCGCAAGCTAAGGAGGAGGTAGCCATGAGAACATTACCAGAGCACGAAGACCCGCGAGAGGAGATCGTCCGGGCAGTTAATGAGCTTTACCAGTTAGGGCTGATCACGGCCACAGGGGGAAATGTGAGCGTCCGGATAAAAGGGCGGGAAGAGTGCTGGATTACCCCATCTCAGCTCCACAAAGGTGCCCTGCGGCCTGAACTCATTGTGCGGATAACCCTTGAAGGCCAGGCCCTTGAGCCCAGCGACCTGACCCCATCCTCGGAATGGCCGATGCACACCGCTATTTACCGGGCACGGCCAGAAGCCCAGGCCGTCGTCCATGCCCACGCGCCTTATGCCACCATTCTGGCCCTGAGCAGGCTCCCCTTCCTGCCTGTCACCCCCGAGGCAGCTTTCCTGAGAAAGGTGCCCGTGGTTCCCTTCATCATGCCAGGAACCAGGGAGCTGGCCCTGGCAGTGGTGGAGGCAATGGAAGAAGGACCGGTTTGTCTCCTTCAGAACCACGGCGTTGTGGCGGCTGCGAAAAGCCTGCGCCAGGCCTGCAACCTGGTGGAGATAGTGGAGCGCACGGCTCAGTTGATCGTATGCTGTTATATGATGGGCCGAAAACCGGTCACGCTGCCCAGAAAAGCAGTCAGAACTATCCAGGAACTGGGTAAAATGATGGTTTAGGTAGCCTGCTCTGCGTGCCCTTAACGCCGGCCAGCATCGCTATGCAAGTTTACTGCCGGATTTCCTCAAGCTGAAGGGACCAGACCCTGAGTTCATCGCCCTTTGAACCCGGCTCCCATTCAAGCTCCACCGGGTTATCGCCGCTTTCAGCCTCAAGGGAGAAGGACAGGGTTGCAGGCTGCAGGGCCGGAATCTCAAAGGAGCGGCTTGACGAGCCGGCTTTAATCCTGAGCGTGCCTCCGGAGGAGGAGCTCGCCTCCATTATCAGGGTGAAGGCAGAAGGGGCCGGGGCATAGAGGAAAAGGACACCCCTTCCCGCAAGCGGGCGATATGAGCCAGTGAATTCCCCCCACCCTTCCCCCAGGAACAGGAAGGGCTCGGGTTGCTCAGGAAGAAAAATGCGGTAAACGGTCAGTCTTTCATCCTTGTAAACGATCTCACTGTTACCAAAGGCTTCTGAAGCCAGGGCGAGGGTTTTCTCCCTTTCCTCCCCGCCCGGCATCTGGTAAAAATCCAGGACCGCATACCTGACTCCTAAGTAAGCCATTACGGAGGGGGTGATCCGGGCCAGATCCACCCTGATTATGTCTTCCCTCAGATGGCGGAAGTGCTGAAGGACCGGCATCCTCTCCACGAGAGTGCGGGGGTCCTCCCGGCTTATGTATCCGGAAACAAGGCGTTTCCCGTGGACAGTCTGATAGAGCAGGTAGCGGGGGCGGTCCCAGTTCATCGGCAAGTTGATGATGGCGAAATCTCCCGGCTCCCGGGCCAGTTCCCGGTAGAAAGTTGGGGTATCGGGAGGGCTGAAAGGGTAGGGGGCCGGCCAGTATTCCAGAAGGATGAAGAGGATGAAGACAGGGTAGAGGCGGCGGCTGATGGGTTTAACCCCCATCGCCGCCATTAATCCCAGGCTAAGAGTGACCATCAGGGCGAAACGGCTTACGGAGCGGGCCATCGCCATAAGCGGGATGGGCCGGAGGAAAGCGTAGGGCAGAGGCACGGGCAGAGTCCTTCCCATCACATGGAGGCGAGGCCCCAGGGCCAGCGCTAGGAAGAGCAAGCCCACAGCCATCCAGAGCGATGCATCTTTCTCCTTCTTCCTCCACGCAAGGACGGCAAGGGCCAGAGCCGTATAACCCAGGAAGACGGTCCTTTCTGAGAGAGACGCTGTGAAGTTGCCCGCGATCCTTCCCGCCCACTTCCCCCATAGAGGGTGGAATTCCGAAGGGGTGACGAAAGCCAGAAGATCGGCTGAGAGGAGCAGGGCGTGTTCGGGGGGAGCGAACATGAAGCGGTAGCGGAGCATCTCAAGAAGCATGGAAAGGACCAGGGGAGAGAGGGCAAACCCCCACAGCCCCCAGATCGCCCCGATCCTCAGGGCAACCCCGGGATCAAGGCTCTTTTTCCAGGCAAGCCACCCCAGGTAGAGGACAGTGAAAAGGGCCAGGTAGAGGGCCTGATACCAGTCGCAGAGGGATGAGAGGACCAGGAACAGGGCAGGGAGCAGGAGGGAACCTCCTTTCATGGCCCGGAACAGGGTCAGGATGAAGAAGGGGATCCACTCCGTGGAGAAGACCTGCATGTGGCCAAGCAGGTGGGCGAAACGGAAGGGGGAGAACGCGTAAATTATCCCCGCAACGAAAGCAGCGTGGCGAGAGCGCGCAACCTCCAGCGCCAGGAGGAAGGCTCCGTATCCGGAGAGAACGGAGGAGAAAAGGACCACGAAGTTGTAGGCCACGGCGGGGCCGAAAAGGACCTGGAAAGGCATGGCCAGGAGGCCGTTGGGAAGGTTGAGGGTGTGGAAGAGAAGGCTCACGCCCCGGGGATAATAGAGGTAGTGAGTGTAAAAGGGGGAAGTGTGCTCTTCCAGAAAGGCTTTTGAGACCCACCAGAGGTTCCAGTAATTCTGCCAGCCGTCAAACCCATCTCCGGGGATAGCCCTGGCGAAGAGCATGGGCAGGGGCCAGGTCATGATCAGGGTCAGGACCAGGTAAGTCCCAACTGTGGCCAGGTTCCTCTTCATAGGCCGGCCACTGCTTCTTCAATCCTCATGGAGAAAACCTGAGAGATGCCGTCGTCGTTCATGGTCACTCCCCATATGGCATCGGAAGCCTCAATGGTAGCCCTGTTGTGGGTTATGACTATGAACTGCATCCGGCGGGAGAGTTCCTTGAGGGCCGAGCAGAAGCGCCCGATGTTGGCCTCATCCAGCATGGCGTCCACCTCGTCCAGCACGCAGAAGGGCACGGGCCTGACCTTGAGGATGGCGAAGAGGAACGCCACTGCCGTGAGAGCCCTTTCCCCTCCCGAAAGCATTGCCAGGCCCTTGAGCTTCTTGCCCGGAGGCGCGGCCTCTATCTCAACCCCTGCCTCTTCCCTGTCGCCGGAATCCGTCAGGAGGAGGCGGGCTTTCCCTCCGGAGAAAAGCTCCTGAAAGAGAGAGCCGAAGGCCTCATTCACGGCATTGAAGACCTCCATGAAGCGCCTGTCCATTTCCCGGTCCAGCTCTTTTATCATGCTCTTCAGCCGGGAGGCCGTCTCTTCCAGGTCGGCTATTTGGGAAGAGAGGAAGCGGTGGCGCTCTTCCAGAGCCCTGAACTCCTCAGGCGCTTCCAGGTTTACAGGGCCGAGGCGCTTTATCCGGCCCTTGAGGCGCTTTATTTCCTCCTCAATCCCTGGCGGAAGGGAGGTCACGCGGGGGAGGGTCTGGATCAGATCCCCCAGGGGCAGAGGACGCTGGGCGCCTTCCATCTCCACGAGGCCCAGGTCCTCCTGAAGGCGCTGGCGCAGGGAAGCCAGCTCGTCCCTGACTTTTTCCATGGCCAGCCTCGTTTGCTGGAGGAGAAATTCGCACTGGTTGACGGATTTCTGCGCCTCCTCGCGCCTTCTGGCGGCTTCCTGTTCCTTCTCGCCGAGTTCCTCTAATTCTTTCTCCAGACCTTCTATTCTGAGGGCGAGCTCTTCCAGGACCGGGGCTTTCCCTTCAGCAACTCTGACGCTCTCCTGGAGGGCGCGGACGCTTTCCTCAAGCCCGCGGTTGATGGATTGAGCTTTCCCGCGCAGGGCCTGGAGTTCATTCTCAACCCTCCGGAGTTCCTTCTCCAGGGATGCTTCCCTCTCTTTCAGGACCTGAGGGGATTCAGCGGGAGGCATGGGACCGGCCAGTTCAAGCTCCGCCCTGAGTTCCTCAAGGTTCTGCCGGATTCTCTCCAGTTCTGCCAGGGCTTTCTTTTCCTCCTGCACCAGGTCAGCCCGCTCCCTTTCAAGCCTGCTGAGCTGGCGCTCCCGCCACTGGAATTCACCCTGGAGCTGGTGCTTGCGGAGTTCCAGTTCCCTCCTGCGTTCTCCCCAGGAAGCCTCAAGCCGGTTCCGTTCCCGCGAGAGTTCCCGCAGTTTTTCCTTCTCCTGCCGGAGGGAAGCTTCAAACTCTTCTGCTTTCGCCTTCAGGCTCTCCTTCCGGCTGCGGAGCGAGCGCAGTTCAGCCTCCACCGATTCCTTCTCGGCCAGGAGGGCAGACCTCCCCCCTCTGATCTTCTCCAGAGCCCCGAAGCCATGGACTTTCTCCCCCTTAAGGGTCACCACCTGGTATGGCAACCCCTCGCCCGAAAGTTCTTCCAGCGCCCGGAGGGCTGCTTCCATGTCTCTGACCACCAGGGTCCGGGCCAGAAGGGCTTTGACCAGGGGGTCCAGTTCATCCGGGGCTTTCACCAGTTCAGAAGCCAGGCCGATCATCCCTTCTACTCTGGGCGGCTTGAGGGGTGGCATTCCACCCAGAGGCGTGAGCAAAAGGACAGTGAGGGGTCGGCCATCGGGTGAGGAAGCCATGGCTTCCAGAGCTTCAGGGAAAGAGCCCGCAATCCATCCCTCCTGGAAAGGGGAAAGAGCCGCTTCCAGAGCTTTCTCCAGCCCATGGGGGATCCGGAACAGGTCTATCAGAGGGCCGCGCAGTTTCCCTGGAGGCGTGGCTCTCAAGGAGCTTTCCAGGGTTCTGAGCCGGGCGAGCAGCGCTTCCTCTTTGCCTTGAAGGCGGCTCAGTTCGGCCCGGAGGCTTGAAAGCTCAGCTTCAATCTTCCCGACGGTGGCGGAGATTTCCTTCTCCTGCCGCTTCAGTTCCCCAAGAGTCCTCTCCGTTTCCCGGGATGCAGACTCAAACTCTCCTCTGACCAGGACGATAACCTCCAGAAGCTTCTCTTTTTCCCCCCGGGTCAGGGCCAGTTCCCCCTCCACCTCCGAGAGTTTGCCCCGGATCCTCTCCAGCCTCTCCCTAACCTCGCCTTCCTTCCGGCTCAGTTCGGCCGCCCTCTGGTGAGGGGATCTCTCCCACTTTGCGCGGGCTTCCCGCACTTTCCCAAGATCCTCCTGAAGCTCCCGGTAGCGCTTTTCCCTTTCCCCGATTTCCCCCTCAATTTCTTCCTTCTGGCGGGACAGGTGCTTTATCCTCTCCTCCAGGACTGCCTTCGTGCGCTGGGCTTCCTGAAAGGCCCTCTCTTCCTCCAGGGCGCGACGGCGCAGGGCGGATAGCTCCTCCTGAAGCCGCCGGCGCCTGAGCCGGATCTCTTCCAGTTCCTGCCGGTGCTTCTCCAGACTCAGGCGGGCTTCTTCAAAGGTTTTGAGGAGCTTTTGCTCTTCCCGGGATGCTTCTCTCAGGGCCTCGGCCTGAAGGTGGAGCCTGTAGCCATACCAGACCCTGAGGAGGCGACTGAGTTCCCCGGAAAGGTCCAGATACTCCTGGGCTTTCCGGCTCTGCTCCCGTAGCTTTTCCAGGCGCGGAGAGATTTCGGCCAGGATGTCCCTCAAGCGCGCGAGGTTGGCTTCTGCTTCCCCGAGCCTGCGGATAGCCTCCTCCCGCTTTTCCTTGAAAATGGCTATGCCCGAAACTTCCTCCAGCAGGGCTTTCCTCTCCTGAGGCTTAAGGGAGAGCACGACATCCACGAGGCCCTGCCCGACGAAAGCGTGGGGCAGGTGGTGAAAGCCTGCCCCTGCCAGCAGCTCCTCCACATCTCTGAGGCGCACCTTCTGGCCGTTGAGGAAATACTCATTTTCGCCGGAGCGGTAAGCCCGGCGCGTTATGGTTATCTCGGAAAAATCAAGGGGGAAAAAGCCATCGGAGTTATCAAAGGTCAGGGAAACCTGGGCCACCCCCATCCGGGGACGCCTGGGGCTTCCGGCGAAGATCATATCCTCTGTGGAACGGGCTCTGAGGCTGCGGAAGCTCTGCTCTCCAAGAACCCACCGGATGGCATCGGCCAGGTTGGATTTGCCGCTCCC
The DNA here is from genome assembly GCA_034432815.1 of Anaerolineae bacterium. Classification (GTDB taxonomy): domain Bacteria; phylum Chloroflexota; class Anaerolineae; order SpSt-600; family SpSt-600; genus SpSt-600. Next base: position 6,116 of record DAOUBN010000179.1, read on the forward strand.
GTTGGGCCCCACTACAGCTGTGATGCCACCCTCAAAGGCTATGAGGGTCCTTGCGGCAAAAGACTTGAACCCGTAAAGCTCAAGGCTTTTGAGGCGCATGGGCCTTGCCTTCGCCGAGAAACCTGATCACCTCTTCCTTCATGGCTCTGGTCAGAGCGCGGCTGCGGAGGAGCTTCCGGATAAGGGCGTGGTCGTAGCCCTCGCTGCGCAGGTGGCGCGCTATCGTTTCCGCTCTATCCTTTCTTCCGGCGATCAGGCTGGTAAGAAGCTCCCATTCCAGGGGGACCACGTAGACTCTCTGGCCAGCAAAGGGGATTTCCCGCACGTAATCCCAGAGGTTGAAGCGCAGATGCCCCTTTCCGCTCCTTATCCTCAGATCGCCGATGACCTCCACCCTGGTTCCTTCCACCCTGAACTGGGCGAGGAGCGAAGCGAAGGGCTCATTTTCCACCCATCTTAGAGGCGATGTGGCGAACTTCTTCAACCTGAGGCTCAGGAGCCTGGCCCCTCTCCGATCGGTGGCTATATCAATATCGTGGGGGGTTAGGGAAAGGCCCTGGAGGGTGGAGGCGACGCTTCCAGCCAGAGCCCAGCGGGGGATCCCCTTGAGATAGGGGAGGAGTTCCAGCAGGGAGAGCCTTGTGCGCCGCGGGAGCTTCCACGAGGGGTCGTTTTCCGAAGCTCTGCGGAGGGCTTCAAGGGCATTCTGAGCTGCTTCCATGGAGGCCTGTTGCTTGCTGTGTCCTTCCCCCTTTCCCCAGAGCCTTTCCCCCAGGAACACTCCCACCACGAAGGTTCTGGCGTGTTCAGGCCCTTTCTCCTCAAGAGTGCGGTAAACGGGCGTTATCCCCAGCCATTCCTGGGCGAGTTCCTGAAGCCTGCTCTTGGGGTCCAGGCCAATGGCTTCCTGGAGGAGGAGGTCCAGTTCTGGCTCTATGAAGGGCTCCAGGAAATCCCTCACTGCCTCCACGCCCTTATCCAGGTAAATTGCCCCGATCAGGGCCTCAAAGGCACTCCCCAGGATGGAGTTGCGTTCCCTTCCCCCAGACTCTTCTTCCCCTTTTCCCATGAGGAGGAAATTCCCCAGGGATAGTTTGCGGGCGAACCGGGCCAGAGTTTCCCCTTTCACAAGGGAAGACCTGAGCCAGGTCAGTTCCCCTTCCTTCATCTCGGGGAAACGGTGATAGAGGTAATCGCCTACAACGAAATCCAGGACCGCGTCGCCCAGGAATTCCAGGCGTTCGTTATCGTCCAGGGGGAAAAGGGGGTTTTCGTTCGGGTAAGAAGAGTGGACGAGGGCCTGCAGGAGCAGGGCCTTATCGGAAAAAGTTATGCCAAGCTTTTCTTCCAGTTCAGCGAAGTTAATGTAAGGGATTTCGTCGTGAAAGTCTTTCATGCCCTAAAAAATTGAGGGCACATCCCTCAGTTCACCGGCGAGGGAGGGCCCCATCCGGAAATCTATTAAGGCGGAGGGAGTGGGATTCGAACCCACGAGGGGCTTCAAACCCCTACGCGTTTTCGAGACGCGCGCCCTCGGCCTCTAGGCGATCCCTCCAGCAAAATATTATACCAGAACAGGCCAGCCATTGCAAACCCATCCCCTGAAACTCGCTCACGAGGGGAAACCGCAGTGAACGGGGGTGGGGAAAATTTGACCATCCTGCCTTTTTATGGTAAATTTTTCCCACCAAACTCAGGAGGGCAGCCGTGAGCGAGCCTTTGATCTTTGAACTGAGTTCACCCGGCCGAAAGGCCTTCACCTTGCCCCCTCTTGATGTTCCCCCCTCGGATCTGCCGGCGGAATACCTCAGGGACGAGCTCCCTTTGCCCGAAGTCTCCGAGGTGGATGTGGTGCGCCACTATCTGCGGCTCTCCCAGCTCAATTACGCCGTGGATAAGGGCTTTTACCCCCTGGGGAGCTGCACTATGAAATACAACCCCAAGGTGAACGAGGAAGCCGCCTCCCTGCCGGGCTTCACCCGGATCCACCCATACCAGGATGAGTCCACGGTCCAGGGGGCCCTGAAGCTCATGTATGAACTTCAGGAATACCTCAAAGAAATCGGGGGATTCGCCGGGGTGAGCCTCCAGCCTGCTGCCGGAGCTCACGGGGAATTCTCCGGCGTCATGATGATGAGGGCTTACCACTGGGCCAGGGGCGACACGAAACGCCACAAGGTCCTTATACCCGACTCGGCCCACGGGACCAACCCGGCTTCCTCGGCCATGAGCGGGTGCACCGTGGTGGAGATAAAGTCCGATGAAAGGGGGAACATTGACCTGGAAGAGCTCAAGCGCCACTGCGACGAGACCCTCATCGGGCTCATGCTCACCAACCCCAACACCCTGGGCCTCTTTGAGGAGCAAATCCTGGAGGTGGCGCGGGTAGTCCACGAAGCAGGAGGCCTCCTATACGGCGACGGCGCAAATCTCAACGCCATGGTGGGGATAACCAAGCCCGGAGACCTGGGCTTTGATGTCCTGCACTTCAATTTGCACAAGACTTTCTCAACCCCCCACGGAGGCGGCGGACCTGGCTCAGGCCCGGTAGGAGCATCAGAGAAACTGGTGGATTTCCTCCCTGGCCCTATAGTGGCTAAAGAAGGGGAAAGATACAGGCTCGTCTGGCCTCCCAAATCCATCGGCCGGGTCAAAGCTTTCTACGGGAACTTCCTCGTCTTCATCAAAGCCTACGTCTACATCCGCATGATGGGAGCCGAAGGGCTTAAGGAGGTGGCTGAGACCGCCGTCCTCAACGCCAACTATCTGAGGGTTCGCCTCAAGGAAGTTTACCCCCTGCCATACGATCGCCTCTGCAAGCATGAGTTCGTCCTCTCCGGCCGGCTGCCCGACGCTCCCGGCGTCCGGACCATAGATATCGCCAAGCGGCTCATAGATTATGGCTTCCACCCCCCCACCATCTACTTCCCCCTCATAGTTCCCGAAGCTTTGATGATTGAGCCAACGGAGACCGAAAGCAAGGAGACCCTGGACGCCTTCGTGGATGCTCTGCTCAGGATTGCCCAGGAAGCGAGGGAGAATCCCGAACTCCTGCACCAGGCGCCTCACACGGCGCCGGTCCGCAGGCTTGATGAGGTGAGGGCAGCCCGCCAGCCGAAGCTCAGGTGGACAGGCTGAACTCATATCAGGCCGAAAAGGTGGATGGCTGAAACCAGGACCACCAGGATCAGGAAGCGGCGCACCCAGACCGCTCCCCACTCCACACTGAAGCGGGTTGCCACCCAGGCTCCTGCCATGCTTCCCAGAGCCAGCACCAGGCCCGATTTCCATTCCACCTGATTGTTGCCGGCAAAGATGAGGAGGGCAGCCAGGGTGTAAATGAAAACTATGGCCATCTTTACCGCATTGGCCCTCACCAGATCGTAACCCACGCCCAGGACCAGTCCAGCCAGCAGGAATATCCCCACCCCGGCCTGGATGAAACCTCCATAAACCCCGATGGCGAAGAAGATGAGGAGTTCCTTCCACCCCGGGGTCTTCTCCATCTTCTGGACTTTCCCCTTTATCCAGCGCTCAGGCTTGAGGAATATGGAGGCCAGCATGGCCAGCATGACGAGGCCTATAACCTTGCGCATCAATTCCTCAGGCACGTTGACGGCGATCTGAGCCCCGACGATGGCCCCCAGCGTGGCCGGCAGTCCGAGGTAAAGGGCCCCCCTGAGGTCCAGGACTTTCTGCCTCCTGAATTCGCCGGAACTGGTCAGGCATTGCAGGAGTATGGAGATCCTGTTGGTTCCATTGGCCACGTTGGCGGGCAGGCCTGCCAGCATCAGAGCCGGGAGGGTGATGAGGGAACCGCTCCCGGCCAAGGTGTTCACAAACCCTGCTGCAAAGCCTGCCACCATGAGCAGGAAGAAAATCCACAGGTTCATTTTATCCTCCGCTGTCTGGAAAGTTCGCCCCCAATTTTACTTTAATCCGGCCCTTTGTCCAATTTCACTCCGGACTTTCCAGCCTGGTTTAAGGCTTATCGGGGACACCCCCCGGCATGGGAGCTTTGCCCCTCTGCACCCCCAGGTTTTTCCTCCCACCCTCGTTTGCTGGGGGTTCGCCGGGGTTCAGGGTCCCCCTCGTGGCCGGGTTGCGGGAGTCACCTTCTCGCCCCTTTAGTTGGTTTCTCTGGGGGGACCCCCCCCATGCCCCCCGGGATGGGGCTCCGCCCCCTCCACCCCCGCGAAAGAGGAAAACGGGGGGTGCAGGGGGACTTTGTCCCCCTGACGGGGGAAGTGGGGGGTGTCCCCCCACAAAAACAAAACAGGGGGCGAGCTGGCACCTCCTGAAACCCGGCCACGAGTGGGAGCCTGAGGCCCAGGCTGGGCCGCAGGGAACGGGGGTGGGAAAAACAGGGGGTGCAGGGGGACAGAGTCCCCCTGCCGAGGGGAGGTGGGGGGTGTCCCTCCACGAAGGCAAAATTGGGGGCGAGATGCCATCTCCTGAAAAACCCGTCCCGAAAGGGAGCCTGAAGCCAGGCCCAGCCGCAGGGAACAGGGGTGGGAAAAAAGAAGAGAGTGCCCCCGCCGCTCCAATTTTCAATCTGAGGTAAAAGGTTCATGAGTGCGAAAGAAAATCCGGCAGTGGTGGTCATAGGCGCAGCGGCCCTGGACACAAAAGGGAGGGCCAGCTCCATCCCGGTTTACGGCCTCGCCGTCCCCGGCAGGGTAAAAATAAGCCCGGGAGGGGTCGCCAGGAACATAGCCGAAAACCTCGCCCGCCTCGGAGTCCAGTCCACCCTCCTGACCGTAGTCGGGAACGACACTGCCGGCAGGCAGATCCTGGAACAGGCCAGGGAAAGCGGGATAGACGTCTCCCACGTGGAAGTGATAAAAGGCGAGCGCACCGCCTCCTATCTTGCCATCCTGGACCAGGAAGGGGCGCCAGTCGCTTCAGTCTACGATATGGGGATAATGCGGCACCTTACCCCCCAGTATATCCAGAAGAAGCGCCGGATAATAAGCAGGGCCAGCATGGTGATAATTGACGCCAACGTCCCCCCGGAAAGCATAGAAGCCATCGTATCCATAACCTCAAAGCAATCCATCCCCCTCTGCGCCGATCCCACCTCTTCCGACCTGGCGGAGAAGCTCATCCCTTTCCTTGGTGATTTTTACCTCCTGACCCCCAACGAAACGGAAGCGGAGATCCTCTCGGGCCAGAAGGTTCAGGACAGGGATAGCGCCATCATGGCGGCCAAGGCCCTGGTGGCGAAGGGGGTCAAAATCGCAATAATAACCATGGCCGAGATGGGCGTCGTTTACGCTACTCCCTCCACGAGCGGCCATGTCCCCGCCATCAGGGTTGAAGTGGTGGATTTTACCGGCGCAGGCGATGCCCTGACGGCAGGAACGGTCTTCGGCCTCCTCAATGATTTCCCCATTGATGAAGCAATACGCATAGGGGTCACCGCCGCTACTTTGACCCTGCGCTGCGAGGAGACAGTCTGCCCCGACCTTTCTCTGGAGAAAGTCTATGAGGGCTTCATCGTTTGAGGTTGTGGTTCCCCCCGGGTTAGCCGCAAGCCCCCTTCCCAGGGTGGCTCTGGAATCAGTAGTGATATCTTTTGGCCTCCCATACCCCCACAACTTTGAAGTAGCCCTGGGAATGGAAGAAGCCATCCGCCAGGAGGGGGCCTTGCCTCTAACCGTGGCAGTGATCGCCGGGAAAGTCAAAGCCGGTTTGAGCCGGGAGGAGGTGGAATTCCTGGCCCGGGCTGAAGGGGTCCAGAAGGTCTCAAGGCGAGAGATCCCCCTTGTGGTGGCTATGGGGGGCCACGGGGCGACCACTGTTTCCGGGACGGCCTTTGTGGCCGGGAAGCTCGGGATCAGGGTCATGGCCACCGGGGGAATAGGTGGTGTCCACAGGGGCTCCGCTTTTGATATCTCCGCCGATCTCCCCACCTTGGCCGAAACTCCGGTGGCGGTGGTGTGCTCCGGAGCCAAGTCCATCCTGGACCTGGAAGCGACCCTGGAGTGGCTGGAAACCTGGGGGGTTCCAGTTATAGGCCTCGGGACCCGGGAGTTCCCGGCCTTTTACACTTCCAGCTCTGGGCTTTCCCTGGAGTATTCGACCTCATCGGTGGAAGAGGCGGCCATGCTCCTCAGAGCCCACTGGGCTATGCGCCCTGAATGCGGGGCAATTGTGGCGGTCCCTGTTCCCCGGGATAAGGAGATAGATGGCCGGGAGCTTGAGGGAATGATTGAGAAGGCCCAGAGGGAAGCGGAAGAGAAGGGGATAAGGGGTAAAGAACTGACCCCTTTCCTCCTCAAGCGTCTGACCGAGCTCAGCGGGGGCCGCACTCTGGAAGCCAACAAAGCCCTGCTCCTGAACAATGCGAGGGTGGCTGCCCGTTTAGCCCGAATTCTGGCGGGTTAACCTTCCCTTTTTCACTCGGAGGGTGCAGGGAGGGCGGGGGTGTCCCCTGCTTTTTTTCCCCGCCCCCGTTCCCTGGGGCTCAACCTGGCCTCAGGCTCCCACTCGTGGCCGGGTTTCAGGAGATGCCAGCTTTCCCCCATTTTTGTTTTTGTGGGGGGACACCCCCCACTTCTCCCCGTCAGGGGGACGGGGTCCCCCTGAACCCCCTGTTTTCCTCTTTCATGGGGGTGGAAGGGGCTATGCCCCTTCCCAGGGGGTTCGGGGGATGTGCCCCCGAGAGAATAAAAACTGGGGGCGAGCTGCCACCTCTTGAAACCCGGCCCCGAGGGGGCCCCTGAAGCCCGGCTGAGCCAAAGCAAACGGGGGCGGGAAAAGAGAAGAAAGGGCGGGGGGGGCGACCCCCCACA
>DAOUBN010000180.1:0-4762 GCA_034432815.1 Anaerolineae bacterium
GTTTATCCCTTTTGCCCTATCTCGCCCCTTTATGCTATAATACTCCTGCGCCAGGAGTTTTCTCTTCCCTGGCCGGGATTTAAACTTTAAGCCGGAGGCAAAGGGTGGAGCTCAGCGATTACATAAGGGTGCTGAGAAGGCGAGGGTGGATAATCCTGGCCCTCATGCTCCTCACAGCTGTGAGCGCATTCATTTACAGCAAATGGCAGATCCCGGAATACAAGGGCTACGTCACAATTCAGTTCCGGGCAGCGAGGGCCGACTGGGGCCTTACCAACGCCGCCAAGACCCTCCTCCCGAGCTACCGAAACTTCATCGCCAATGAGAAAACCGCCCAGCGGACCATTGAGAGGCTCCAGCTTGACATGACCCCGCAGCAGCTTTTGAGCAAGGTGGCCACCAAAGCCGATGAGACCGATTTTACCCTCCGGCTGGAGGTAAGGGATCACGATGGCCCCCTCGCCCAGCGCATAGCCCAGACCATGGCCGAGATATTCGTGGAAGACCAGACCGAGTGGAACCAGCGCCAGGACAAGCAGGACAGGGTTGAGGCCTTCATCCTCAACAGCGCCCGCTATTCCCTCTACAGACCCCAGACTAAAATGAACGTCCTGGCCGGGGCGGTTTTCGGCACCCTTCTGGGTGTCATCATCGTTTTCTTCCTTGAATGGCTTGAGGCCGACATCCTCTGGGCAGGGGAAGACGTGGAGCAGCGCCTCGGCCTCCCGGTTCTGGGCACGATTCCCTCCTACTCCTCAGAGGCCAGGCTTTCCCCCCGAAAGAGCAAACCCGGAAGGTGAAAGGGAGAGGAAATGGAGAGGAACATCTCGCCAGACCTTGTCACAATCCATCACCCCCGCTCGCCCATAGCCGAAGCTTACCGGATCCTCAGGACCAACCTGGAATTCTCCAGCCTTGACAAGCCCCTCCGCACGCTCCTTGTCACTTCCCCTGGAGCCGAGGAAGGGAAGAGCACGGTCCTGGCCAACCTGGGCGTGGTCATAGCCCAGGCCGGAAAGAGGGTGATCCTGGCCGATTGCGACCTGCGCCGCCCTTCCCTCCACGAACTCTTCGGCCTGCCTGGAAACATCGGCTTGACCAACATGTTCGTGGACGAGGAGGCCTTCAGGAACCCACCCTTCCAGGAAACAGGGGTGGAAAACCTCCTTCTCCTCCCCAGTGGCCCTCTCCCTCCGAACCCCGCTGAAGTTCTGGCTTCCCGCAGGATGGAAGAGATCCTGAAGCGCCTGACCTCAGAGGCGGACATGGTCCTCCTGGATGCCCCGCCCGTCGTTTCCGTGACCGATGCCCTGATCCTGGCTTCAAAGTCCGATGGGGTAATCCTGGTGATAAGAGCCGGTCACACCAGGAGGGAGATGGCCCTGAGAGCAAGGGAACTCCTGGAGAAGGTCAACGCCCGTATCCTGGGCGGAGTCCTGACCGACGCCCCGGTGGACATGAGGCTTCAGAGATACTATGGCTTGTGAGGGAAAGGGCTTCGTGGACCTCCACATCCACTTGCTTCCCGGAGTTGACGATGGACCCGAAGACTGGGAAGAGGCCATCCGGATGGCGAGGATAGCCCGGGAGGAAGGGATCGCCACCGTAGTGGCAACCCCTCACGATTCAGGGTTCGGCCGATCCCTTAACCGCAGCCTCGTCCTTTCCCTGGTGGAGGAACTCAAGGCTAAACTTGCCCAGGAAGGGATAGAGCTCCAGGTCCTTCCAGGCATAGAGGTGCTCCTGGTGCCTGAAATTTTCCGCTTCTTAGAAGAGGGGCAGGCCTTCACCTTGAACGGGAGCCGTTACATTTTGGTGGAACTCCCCTACACCGTTTACCCGGTTTACTCAGAATACGTGCTCTTCAAGCTCATGGAGCGGGGTTACAGGCCCATCCTCGCCCATCCCGAGCGCTACATTTACTTTCAGAGCCGTCCAGAACTCCTGAAGCCCCTTGTGAGGAAGGGCGTGCTGGTCCAGCTCACCTCCGGAAGCGTGACGGGGGAACTGGGGGGAAGAGCGAGGGAAACTTCCCTCCTCTTCCTCCGGGAGGGAATGGCCCACATCCTGGCCACCGATGCCCACTCATCAGGGTGGCGGAGGCCAGCCATGAGGGAGGCCTTTGAAGAAATCTCCCGCCTCGTGGGACGGGAAAAAGCCGAGGAAATGGCCATCCACGTCCCTGAAGCCATCCTTGAGGACAGGGAGGTCGGCTGAGGCCGGCTATGGAAAATCCGAAACAGAAAGGAGGTGAAAAGGGGTATGGGATCCGTCCTGAAGTGGCGCCGGCGCAAGATAGCCCGGCACAAATACAAGAAGCGCCTCAAGAAGACGCGCTGGCAGCGCAGGATGCAGAAGATAGGAGGATGAAAAGGCCATGAAAGCCCTCGTCCTGAGCGGAGGCAAAGGCACACGGCTCCGCCCCATAACCTACACCAGCGCCAAGCAACTGGTGCCGGTGGCCAACCGCCCCGTCCTCTTCCGGGTGCTGGACACCATAACGGCCGCCGGCATCACGGACATTGGGATCGTGGTAGGTGATACGGCCGAAGAAGTGATGAAGGCAGTGGGGGATGGCTCGGCCTGGAACGCCCGCATCACTTACATAAGGCAGGAAGCACCCCTGGGGCTCGCCCACGCTGTCAAGATCTCCAGGGATTACCTGGGCGACAGCCCCTTCGTCATGTTCCTGGGCGACAACGTGATCCAGGGGGGAATAAAGCACCTGGTGGAGGAGTTCAGCCGGGGCGACTGGAACGCCCAGATCGTGCTCAAGGAAGTTGATAACCCATCCCAGTTCGGCGTCGCCGAGCTCAGGGATGGGAGGGTGGTGAAGCTGGTGGAGAAACCCAGGCATCCCCCATCCAACCTGGCCCTCGTCGGGATCTACATGTTTGACCACCACATCTTTGAAGCTGTGGAGGCCATAAAACCCTCCTGGCGAGGCGAACTGGAGATAACCGATGCCATCCAGTATCTGATTGACAAAGGCTACAAAGTTTACCCTTACATCCACAAAGGCTGGTGGATAGACACCGGCAAAATGGAGGACCTCCTGGAGGCCAACCGCCTTCTGCTGGACGAGATAAACACCTGCGTGGAAGGGGAGATAAAGGGCGATTCCTCCGTTACTGGGAGGGTGGTTATTGAGGCAGGGGCTGAGATAATAAACAGCACCGTAAGGGGTCCGGCGGCCATAGGCAAAAACACCCGTATTGAGAACGCTTACATCGGCCCTTACACCTCAATCTACCACGATTGCCTGATCCGCAATTGCGAGATTGAGCACTGCATAGTGATGGAAGGGACCAGGATTGAAGACATCCCCTTCCGGCTGGAAGACAGCCTCATCGGGAGGTTCGTGGAGATAACGGCCTCGGATGCCAGACCCAGAGCCTACCGGATGATGCTGGGGGATCACAGCAAGGTGAGCCTGTCAAGGGAGGCCCTCAAGTGAAGCGCTCAAGGGCGTTCTGGTTAGCCTTCCTGCTCGGGCTCTCCGCCCTGGCGATCCTCTGCTGTGGTGGGAGCCTGCTGGCCTTCGGCAGGGCGACAGGCTCTTTCAGGGCCCCGTTCCCTCTGACCTCAAACGGGGTGGCGCTCGTGGAGATAAAGGGGATGGTGCTCAGCGGCTCCCAGAGCTACCCCTTTGGCGTCACAAGCCGCACCCTGATTGAAGCCCTCCGCCTGGCCGATAAGGACCCGCAGGTGCGGGCCATTTTGCTTTATGTAAATAGCCCTGGCGGGGAATTCGTGGCCAGCGATGAAGTCTACAGGGCTATCAAAGGCCTCAATAAGCCAGTGGTGGCTTACCTCGGGGAGGTAGCTGCCTCCGGAGCTTACTACATAGCCTGCGGTGCCGATAAGATAGTGGCCCACCCAGCATCCCTTACTGGATCCATAGGGGTAATTGTTGAAATTCCCAACGCTCAGAAGCTCATGGAAAAGCTCGGAATAGAAATGCTGGCGATAAAGAGCGGCCCCCACAAGGATGAAGGCAGCTTCTACCGGGGGCTCACAGAGGAAGAGAAAGCCTACTGGCAGAGCCTCGTGGACAGGCTCCATGAGAAATTCGTGGAAGTTGTGGCGAGGGAGCGGGGCCTTCCCGAAGATAAAGTTAAGTCCATAGCCGATGGCCGGCTCTTCCTTGGGGAAGACGCCCTGGAATTCGGCCTCGTGGACGAACTCGGGAGCTTTGATGATGCCGTGAAACTGGCAGGGAAATTGGGGGGAATTGAAGGCGAACCCCGCATAATCCGCTACAGGATCACCCCCGGATTCCTGGAAAGCCTCCTCTACGGCATCAGCAACATATTGCCTTTAGCCCGATCCCCGCAGATCATGCTCGTTTACAGGTGATCCCTTCCAATTGGAACCCGGCCCCGAGGGGGCCCCTGAAGCCCGGCTGAGCCAAAGCAAACGGGGGCGGGAAAAGAGAAGAAAGGGCGGGGGGACACCCCCCACAGCCCCCCGGGAGGGGGCTTTGCCCCCTCCACCCCCATGGGAAGGAAATAGGGGTGCAGGGGGACAAGGTCCCCCTGGCGGGGGGAAGTGGGGGGTGTCCCCCCACGAAAATTAAAACTGGGGGCGAGTTGCCACCTCTTGAAACCCGGCCCCGAGGGGGCCCCTGAAGCCCGGCTGAACCAAAGCAAACGGGGGCGGGAAAAGAGAAGAAAGGGCGGGGGGACACCCCCCGAGCTCCCCGGGAGGGGGCTTTGCCCCCTCCACCCCCATGGGAAGGAAATAGGGGTGCAGGGGGACA
>DAOUBN010000181.1:0-7723 GCA_034432815.1 Anaerolineae bacterium
TTCCCTCTACCCCCGCCAGGAAATGCAGGAGCACTGAAAAAACCTCGGGACCTAAAATTTCAGCCGGGAGAGGGCGCGGGCTAAAAGTTCGCGGGTGCTCTCCTCAGGGTTCAGGTAATAAATGCAGGAATTATCAATTTCCTCCCGCTCCAGTATCCCGAGGAGGTATAGGTCGTAAAGCTCCATGGCCACCGCTTCTTTCTCCCTTCCCACCCTCAGGGCAATCCCTGCGCTCGTGTCCCGAAAGTGAGGGTTGCGGCTGAAAAACCTGAGAAGGTCCAGCTTCAGAAGGGAGCGGCCAAGCCTCTCAATGAAAGCCAGAAGTTCAATATCCGTCGCCGATAACTTCCCCATGAACGCCTCCCATCCCATTCTAAAGCCGGAGACTATCTCCCCTCAATAGTACTTAAGTCCCCCTGAGCTTTCGCTTGAGCTCGTAGAGCTTATTGAGGGCCTCAAGGGGGGTCATGGAATCAATGTCCAGGCTCTTAAGTTCTTCCAGGACCGGGTGGGAAAGGGAGAAAAGGGGCAACTGGGTAGCTCTGGGAGCCCTCGGGCGGATGGCAGCCGGGTGGGAGTTGCTTTCCAGGTCCCTCAGGATTTCTTCCGCCCGATGGATCACGGGCTTGGGTAGGCCCGCCAGCTGGGCCACGTGGATGCCGTAGCTCCTGTCGGCCCCGCCGGGAACTATCTTGTGCAGGAATATAACCCTGCCTCCTTCTTCAGCCACAGCTACGTTGTAGTTGCGGACCCGGGGGAGGAATCGCTCCAGTTCCGTGAGCTCGTGGTAGTGGGTGGCGAAGAGGGTCCGGGAGCGAAGGTTGGGATGGTTGTGGATGTATTCCACCACCGCCCAGGCTATGGAAATGCCATCGTATGTGCTTGTCCCCCGCCCTATTTCGTCAAGGATAAGGAGGCTTCTGGGGGTGGCGTGGTGGAGGATGTTGGCCGTCTCCACCATCTCCACCATGAAAGTGGATTGCCCAGCAGCGATCTCATCCTGCGCCCCGATGCGGGTGAAGATCCTGTCCACGATGCCTATGCGGGCTTCCCTGGCCGGCACAAAAGAGCCTATCTGAGCCATCAGGACGATCAGGGCCACCTGACGGATGTAGGTGCTCTTGCCGCTCATGTTTGGCCCGGTTATCACCAGGATGCGCTCTTCCGGCGTGAGGTGGACATCGTTGGGGACGAAAGGCTCGCTTATGGTGAGCTCCACCACTGGGTGGCGTCCCTCAATGATGTGGATTTCATCGCTCTCGTCCACAATCGGGCGGACGTAGCCGTTCCTCTCGGCCACCTCGGCCAGGGAAGCGTAAACATCCAGTTCCGCCAGGGCTGCGGCTGTGTCCAGGAGCCTGGGACTTTCCAGAGCCACCTCCCGGCATATCTCCCTGAAAAGCTGAGCTTCCAGTTCGGCTATCCTCTCTTCGGCGTTCAGGACCAGAGCCTCGTATTCCTTCAGTTCGGGGGTGATGAAGCGCTCAGCATTGACCAGGGTTTGCTTGCGGATGTAGTCAGGCGGGACGGCGCTCAGGTTGGATTTCGTGACCTCAATGTAGTAGCCGAAGATTTTGTTGTAGCCGACCTTGAGGTTCTTGATCCCGGTTCGCTGGCGTTCCCGGGCCTCCAGGCGGGCGATCCATTCCCTGGCATTGCGCGAGGCTTCAATGATACTGTCCAGTTCTCTGGAAAACCCTGGCTTTATTACCCCGCCGGCTCCCACCGTGGCCGGAGGGTCATCGGTTATGGCCCGGGCGATCAGGGAAGCGACTTCGGGAACAGGGTCCAGCTTCTGGAGGAGGGCTCGGAGCGGGGGATGGTCCTTCTCTTCCAGGGTCTCGCGTATTCGGGCCACCACTTCCAGCGTTTTCCTTATCCCCAGAAGGTCCCTCGGGTTAGCTATCCCTTGCTTCACCCTCCCCGCCAGCCTTTCCAGGTCCGATGCCTGTCTGAGCAATTCCCTGACCTTAGCCCTCAGTATGGTATCCCTGTACAGAGCCTCAACGGCGTCAAGCCTGCGGTTTATCTCTTCAACCCGGATGAGAGGCTGATTGACCCACCGGTAGAGGAGCCTTCCCCCCATCGGCGTCCTGGTCTGGTCCAGGACCCAGAGGAGGGAGCCTTTTTTCTCCCTTCCCCTTATGGTCTCCGAAAGCTCCAGGTTCCTCCTGGTGGCGGGGTCAAGGGTCATGAAATCGGAGGTGGAATAGGTTTTGAGGGAAGTGAGGAGGCTCAGGGCGCTCTTCTGGGTTTCGCCGAGATACTGGATCACCGCTCCGGCTGCCCTCAGGGCCAAGGGTTTCCCCTCCAGTCCGAACCCATCGGTGGTGGCCACCTCAAAGTGGTCCAGGAGGGCCTGGCGGGCATTGCCGAGCTCAAAGCGCCAGGATTCAAAGGGGGTAATGTGAACGCTGAGGCCGAGGCCTTCCAGTTCCTTCTGCTGGGCCTGGTCAACCAGGATTTCGGAAGGGCGGAGCCTCTCCAGCTCCTCCCGCAGGGCCAGGAAAATGTCATCGGCTTCTATCTGAGTGGCGGCGAATTCCCCCGTGGTTATGTCGGTATAGGCGACTCCTGCCTTTTTCCCTTCCAGGACTACAGCGGCCAGGTAATTGTTGCGCTTATCTTCCAGCAGGCTTGGCTCTACTATTGTGCCCGGAGTCACCACCCTCACTACTTCCCTGGGCACAAGGCCCCTCACAGGCTTATCGCTCAATTGCTCGCATATCGCCACCTTGTAGCCGGCGGCGATGAGCTTGGCCAGGTAAGTCTCCAGGGAGTGATGGGGGACCCCGGCCAGGGGAACCCTCTGGCCCTTCCCCACCGGGCGGGAAGTCAGCACGATGTTGCACACCTCAGAAACAATCCTGGCATCCTCGTCAAAGGTCTCGTAGAAATCCCCGAGGCGGAAGAGGAGGATGGCGTCGGGATACTGGCGCTTTATCTTCAGGTATTGGGCCCGCACGGGGGTGAGCTCTCTGTCCTTCATAGATGCTCTCCCGTTCAAAGCCACTGCTTTACACAGCGTTCACACTTCTGGAAATACAGGGGGACGAAGTCCCTCCACCCCTTCTAACCTTTTGGGGAAAGGAGGTCCCATTCGCCGGCGGGATGCAGGGGCTTGCCGTTCGCCCCTGATTTACTCCACCCCCCATAGCTTTCTCCAGTTCATCAATCAAAGCCGCAAGCTCGTCGGCCGCGGCCAATCCCTTCCGGTAGCGCTCGTGCAATTCCCGATAGGCCCGGGCAAAATGCTGCTGCAGGCCAATAGGGGGGGCGGGAACGAGGATTTCCCCAAGCAGCTTCTGCGGGATTGTCACGGTCCCGGTTCCTCGTTTGCACCTGTCCAGTTGTTGCTTGAAAAACCGCGTTTGCGTCAGAAGAGCGAAGAACTCCGGCAGCATTTGCTCCTGGTGAAACCTCAGGATATAAAGGTAATCGTTGGCAACGCCTGTCTCGTCCTCATGGAGCACAACCGCTGCCCGTCCTATGCATCCAACCCCGACCCGCACGAACACCACATCGCCCACTTTAGTCCTTGCCTGCGGCTTATCCATCGGGCTACCCTGCGCCACAAACCGCCCATCGCGCTTTAAGTCCATCCCGAAGGGCGTCACCGTTCTGGCTGAGATAAAGGGAATGCCACTTCCGACGAACCGCCTCCGGCGGCCGTATTCCGAGCTTCCGCCGCGCATTTCCTGCAGCAGGTCCTTCAGCGGCCGCAAGGGAAAGAAGCTGCGCAGGTCGGACTGCAGCAGGTGGTGCAGCGGAGACATGTCATCCAGCATTTCGGCGACGGCCTTCCGCACGCTCCTCTGCTCAATCTCCTGAAGCTCCTTTTCCGTTTCCGCATGGGCGAGCAGAACGGTCGCTCCGGGAGGTGCAGGCCCTTTGCGGGCGAAAAGAACGCAGCTTTTAGCGGCGAAGAAGCTGCGGGATAAACTGACAATGGCAATCGGCGTTGCATGCCGGACGAGCCATTCACGAACTCTCCTTTGCGGGAGATTGGCAAAAATCCCTTCAGGCAGAACAACAGCAAGCATCCCGCCGCCGCGCAGCGCCCGAACGCACAGTTCCAGAAACAGGACCTCCGCCGCTTCGCTTTTTCGCCCCTGCCCTAATTCGTATCGGCGCAGCAACCCCGCTTCCGTGACCCGCCCATACTTTGCCGAAAAGGGCGGGTTGGTGGCAACGAGGTCAAACTGCCCTTCAAGTTCGGGCAGAAGGTTCAGGGCATTTGCGTGCAAAAGTCGCAGATTTTCATGGTGCCCGCAGCGTCTTTCGCAATCACGGAGCACCTTTTCATCCACATCCACGCCGACAACCCGCCTGAACCCTGCCGCCAGTAAGGGCTGCAGGAACGCCCCGTCGCCACAGGCAGGGTCTAACGCCGCTTCACGGCTCTCGGTGAACGAGGCTCCGAATTCAACCATCCATGAAGCAAGAAAAGCAGGCGTGAAAAACTGCGCCAGCACCTTTTTGGGGCGTTCAAAGTGCTTTTCCTTCTGATGTTTCCGCCTTCCCAATTCAATCAGAGCAAGCTGCCTCATAAACGGACTTCGTTTATCCCGTAAATTGCGCAATCCAAGACTATTATACCCCAAAGCGGATTTGACACAATGGCAGCCGTCTGGTATTGTTGTGAAAACCGGGGTGGAGAAGGTAGAGCCCATTCCCTGGAGCTGCGGGGGTTCCTGAATCAGAGCAAACCCCCAGCAAACGATGGGAGGAAAAGGAGCGCGTAGCGGTGCGGGAGCCTTTTGAGTTTGTAATTCTCAAAGAAGATGAACGGACCTGGGCAAGGGCCGGGGTTATCCGGACACCCCACGGGGAAATCCCGACCCCGGTCTTTGCCCCGGTAGGAACCCAGGCCACTGTCAAAGCCCTGACCCCCAGGGAGCTGGAGGAACTTGGGGTAACCCTGATCCTGGCCAACACTTACCACATTTACCTCAGGCCCGGGCCTGAACTGATCGCCGAGCTCGGCGGCCTCCACCGCTTCATGGCCTGGCCCCGCCCCATCATGACCGATAGCGGAGGCTTCCAGATCTACAGCCTGGAATCCTTCCGCCAGTTCACTGAAGAGGGCGTCCTCTTCCGCTCCCACCTGGACGGCTCCATGCACCTTCTGACGCCTGAAAAGGCCATTGAAATCCAGGAACTCCTGGGGGCCGATTTCATCACCTGCCTTGATGATTGCCCTCCCCCGCTTGATAAAGAGCAGGTCAGGGAGGCAACGGAGAGAACCCACCGCTGGGCCGAGCGTTGCCTCAGGGCCCGCCAGCGCACGGACCAGGCCCTCTTCGGCATAATACAGGGAGGCATCTTCCCCGATCTGCGCCGGGAAAGCGCCAGGTTCATCGCTTCCCTGGGCTTTGATGGTTTCTCCATCGGCGGCCTCTCTGTGGGCGAGCCCAAGGAGAAAACCTGGGAAATGGTGGAGGTGGTAATCCCCCTCCTTCCCCGGGATAAGCCCAGGCACCTTTTGGGGGTTGGCGCCCCCGAGGATTTCTTTGAAGGCATAAGCCGGGGGATTGACATCTTTGACTGCGTGCTTCCCACCCGGATGGGGCGCACAGGCACCCTTTTCACCCGCGAGGGCAAGATCAACATCCGCAACGCCTCTTACGCCAGGGATCCCAATCCAGTGGACCCTTCCTGCGATTGCTATACGTGCCGGAATTTCTCCCGCGCCTACCTGCGCCACCTCTTCAAAGCCGAGGAAATCCTCGCCCCCATCCTGGCTACAATCCACAACGTCTACTTCATGGTTAACCTGGTAAAGAAGATAAGGCAATCCATCCTTGACGGCACCTTCCCGCAGTTCCAGGAGGAGTTTCTGGCTGCGTATAAACAAAAGGAGGCATGATGGACCCCTTTCAAGCTGCGGCGATGGGAGTGCTCCAGGGGGTGACGGAGTTTCTGCCAGTATCAAGCTCCGGGCATCTGGTCCTTATCCCTCACTTCCTGGGGTGGCCCATCCCTCCTGTTACCTTTGATGCCATGGTGCACTGGGGAACTCTGGTAGCCGTCGTGGCCTATTTCCGTTCGGAACTCCTGGCCCTGGCTAAGGCCTGGCTCAGGAGCGTGACCGCCGGGGAAAGGTCCTCTCTCGCCTACCTGAGCTGGCTTATCCTCCTGGGGACGATCCCGGCCGTGATGGCGGGTCTCCTGCTGGACGATTTCTTTGAGAGCCTCTTCTCCTCCCCGAGGGTTGTCTCAGTGGCCCTCATGGGCACGGCGCTGCTTCTGACCATAGCCGAATTGAGGGTGAGGCCGCGCAAGGGGATGGAGAAGTTGAGCTGGCTGGATGCGCTCTTCATCGGCTTATTCCAGGCACTGGCCATAACCCCCGGGATTTCCCGCTCGGGTTCCACCATAACGGCGGGCGTCCTCGCCGGGCTCGACCGGAAAGATGCAGCGCGCTTCAGCTTCCTCCTGGCGGTGCCGGTGATCTTAGGGGCCGGCCTCAAGAAGCTCTTGGACCTGATCCTGGCAGGCGGGTGGCAGGGGCAATGGCTCCCCCTTTCCCTGGGCTTTGTGAGCGCCCTGGTGAGCGGTTACCTGAGCATTGCTTTCCTCCTCTCCTTCGTGAAGCGCAGGAGGTTATATGTCTTCGCTATCTACTGCCTGGCGTTGGGCCTTGCTGGCCTTCTCCTCTCTTAGCCTTCTTGCGGGGGCCTGTCTCCCACCCCGCCCTCAATCCTCTGAACCGGTAAAGGTAGGAATCTGCACCTCTTTCCGCCCCCTTGCAGATGAACTTGCCCGGACAGGCCTCTGGAACCTCCAGGTCACCGATGGCCCCAGCAGTTTCATCCGGAAGGGCTTTGAAGCAGGAGAGTTTGACCTGGCAGTGGTGTCTCTCCCTCTGCCCGGCACCGTCCCCATCGCCACAGATGCCCTGGCGATCGTGGTCCACCCGGGCAATCCGGTTGAGGCTTTGACCCTGGAGGAATTGAGGCGCATTTATGCTGGCTACGTGTGGGACTGGAGCCTCCTGGGCGGCACTGGGGAAGTGGTCATTGTCAGCCGGGAGGAAGGCTCTGGGGCAAGGGCGCTCTTTGAGGAAGCGGTGATGAGGGGGGAGAGGCTTTCTCCAGCGGCGGTGGTAATGCCTTCAAGCCAGAGTGTGGTTGATTACGTGGCCTTAAGGAGTGGAGCGATCGGGTATGTTTCTGCAGCCTGGCTAAATAAGGGGGTCAAACCATTACTGGTGGAAGGGAAAGAAATTTCATCCCCCGACTACCCCTTGAAGATATCGGCTTATGCGCTGGCCCGGAGCGAGGCTGGCCTCAAGCTTCTGGAGTTCCTGAAGGGTCCTGCTGGCCGCAGAATCCTCTCACGGCGCTATCACTTGCCCTGATTCCGGCAAAGCGGAGGGAACGAAGCCTCCATGCCAGGGAGAGAAAATCAGGGCGTGGAGGGGCTTTGCCCCCTCCCGGGGGTCTGGGGGGTGTCCTCCCGTCCCTCCTTATCCTTCAAAGGGGGGGCAGGGGGCGAAGACCCCATGCCAGGGGGATGCGGGGGGTGCCCCTCGTCTTTTTCCATTTTCCCCACCCCCGTTCACTGGGGCCAAGCCTGGCTTCAGGCTCCCACTCGTGGGCGGGTTTCAGGAGATGCCAGCTCGCCCCCAATTTTGTTTCGTGGGGGGACACCCCCCACTCCCCCCGTCAGGGGGACTCCGTCCCCCTGCCCCCCCTTTTCCTGCACCCCAGCCACGAGG
>DAOUBN010000182.1:0-4801 GCA_034432815.1 Anaerolineae bacterium
TCCCCCTGACGGGGGGAGGTGGGGGGTGTCCCCCCACGAAAACAAAATTGGGGGCGAGGTGGCATCTCCTGAAACCCGCCTCCGGGTGGGAGCCTGAAGCCAGGCGTGGCCGCAGGGAACGGGGGTGGGGGAAAGAGAAAAAGGGAGGGGGGGCACTCCTCGTAGCCCCCTGCACCCCACGATTTTTCCCCATGAAACCCGTCCCCGGGTGGGATCCTGAAGCCAGGCGCGGCCGCAGCAAACGGGGGTGGGGAAAGGAAAAGAGGCAGGAATCCCCTGCATCCCCCTTTGGGGGATACCCCCTCATTGCCGGCACAGGTTTGCGCAATGGCCGATTTTGTTCTATCATTTCCTTGACGGAGCAGCACACCGGCGCCTTCTCCAGAAACTGCCGGGGAAAAATGCAATGGAGGAATTCTTCCCGAAAATTCAGGAATTCATACCGCCCGGAACGCGCTGGGCCCTCTTCAACCAGAAAGGGGAAAAGCTTTATTCCGACCTTACCCCCGAAACCGAAGGGCTGGCCTCCAGAATTGTGAGGGCCGGGGCGGAACTCTGGGAAGTGGGCGATTACCAGGTCAAGGGCCTTGAGGGCGGGAGGAAAATCCTGGCTTTCAAAGTTTCCCGCTCCTGCATCCTTGTTCTGGAAAGCCTTGAGAAGGAAGGAGTCCTCCTCTTCGCCGCCAGGCAGGCCCAGAAAGTCTGCCCCGAACTCCCCGAAGCCCCCGTAAGGGCCGAAGAGGCCGCCGAACCCCTCCCTCCGCCGGATGTCTTCTTTGAGATCGCCCTCCGTTACCGGAGCCCGGAAGAGGCCCTGGAGGACGCGGGACCCTCCCCCAAGGCCAGGGCCCTGGTTATGAGCCTTACGAGGGCCCAGAACATCGCCCAGATAACGGAGAACCTGAAAAAAGCATGGGTGGATATAACTCCGGAGGAGGTCGCTGCGCTCCTCAGGGAACTGGAAACCAGAGGGGTGATACGCAGGAGGCCGCGCCGTTCCCTTGCGCCCTTTGAAGAACTCTGAAGCCGGAGGAGCTCTGTGAAAGTAGTGACCGCCGAAGAGATGGCTTCTCTGGAGAAAGAAGCTGTTTCCAGGGGGATCACGGTGGCCAGGATGATGGAAATGGCTGGCCACGCCGTGGCTCGCGTCATCCTGGCCCTCAAACCGGCTCCGAAAACGGCCCTCGTCCTGGCGGGGCCGGGAAACAACGGAGGCGATGGCCTCGTCGCCGCCCATTACCTCCTCAAGGCCGGGGTTAAGGTCACAGCTTACCTGTGGAAGAGGCAGGCCGAAGGCGACCCCCTGGTGGACAGGATCGCGGGCGAAGGAGCTACCCTGACCCTGGCCGGGGAAGACCAGGGGCTCAAAGGCCTGCGGAGCCTCCTCAAAGAAGCCGAAATCGTGGTGGATGCCCTCCTGGGAACTGGCTTCCACCCTCCGGTCAGGAAAGACCTTAAGGCCATCCTGCAGGCCCTGGCCGAGGAGAGGGAAAGGCGCCTTGACTCCCCAGCCAGGCCGAGCATTCGCCCGGCGAAGGCCATGCCTTCCTCCCCAAGGCGCCGCCCCTTCATCGTGGCCGTGGACATCCCCACCGGAGTGGACGGAACCACAGGGGAGGCCGATCCCGCGGCCGTCCCCGCCGATATCACCGTAACCTTCGGCTTCCCCAAGCGGGGGCACTTCCTCTTCCCGGGAGCTGAACTGATCGGCGAGCTCCTTGTGGCCGACATCGGAATCCCTCCGGAACTGGCCGCTCCAATACCGGTTGAACTCATCACCCCCGAACTGGTCCGGAAATGGCTTCCCCCAAGGCCCAGGGGAAGCCACAAGGGGACCTTCGGCAGAGTCCTGGTGGTGGCAGGCTCCACGAATTACACCGGAGCCCCCTGCCTGGCAGGCCTTGCTGCCATGAGGGCTGGGGCAGGGCTCGTGACCATGGCGATACCCAATTCCATCCACCCCATTATCGCCTCCAAACTCACCGAAACCACCTTCCTCCTCCTCCCGAGCGATATGGGCTCCCTCGTTCCCGACGCCCTGGAAATCCTCTCCGAAAACTGGCCCTCCTACAATGTGATCCTCCTCGGCCCCGGCCTCGGCAGGGATAAGCAAACGGTCCAGTTCGTCCACCAGCTGGTCAGGAGGAAGTGGGAGAAGGGGAAGATGGGCTTCCTGGGAAGCCAGGAAGTGGAGCTTCCCCCTCTGCCCCCGATGGTCATAGATGCCGATGGCCTTAATGCCCTGGCGGAACTGCCCCGGTGGTGGCAGGAACTGCAGGGACTGAACGTTCTCACCCCCCACCCGGGCGAGATGTCAAGGCTCTGCGGGATCCCCGCCGAAGAGGTAAACAGGCGCCGCATTGACCTGGCCCTGGAGAAAGCCAGGGAATGGAAGCAAGTAATCGTCCTCAAAGGGGCCTACACCTGCATCGCCTCTCCAGAGGGCCTGGTTTACGTGAACCCCTTCGCCAACCCCGCCATGGCCACTGCTGGAAGCGGCGACGTCCTGGCAGGAGCGATAGCTGGCTTCATGGCCCAGGGCCTTGACCCCCTTAAAGCTGCCGTTGTCGGGGCCTACATCCACTCCCTCGCCGGAGAGATGGTCAGGGAGGAACTGGGGGAAGCCGGCCCAGTGGCAGGGGACTTTGCGGAAAAGATCCCCCTCGCAATGAAAAAGCTGAGAGGAGGGATGGCGTGAAGGTAAGCTGCGTAGTGGACGATTCCGCCCTTCCCGGGACGAAGCTCCTGAGCCAGCACGGCCTCTCTTTCCTGATTGAAAATAACGGGCAGTTCACTCTCTTTGACACGGGGCCAAGCGGCAAAATTGTGCTCCAGAACCTGGCCCGCTTCGGAGTTGAACCCGAAAGCCTCTCCGCCATAGTCCTGAGCCATGCCCATACCGACCACACGGGAGGGCTGGCTGCCATCCTTGAACGCTCCCCCGACATCCCGGTTTACGCTCACCCCGACATCTTCATACCCCGTTACTCCCTCCGGGAGGACAGACTCAGGGATGTGGGTTTCCCCCTGAGCTGGGCCACCGCTATGCTCAGGCTGAGGATGAACCTGAACAAAGAGCCTGTGGAGGTAAGCCCCGGGGTATGGACTTCCGGAGACATAAACCCGAGGACGGAGCCGGAAGGACGCAGCGAACGCCACTTCGCCCGGATTGAAGGGCGCCTCGTCCCCGACCCCTACAGGGACGATCTGGCTCTGGTTCTGGATCTGGGGAACAAGCTGGCGGTAGTGTGCGGCTGCTGCCACGCCGGCCTCCTCAACACCCTGAAAGTGGTGAGGGAGCGCTTCCGCAAACCGGTGGAAGCGGTCTTCGGCGGCCTCCACCTGGAGGATGCCGACGAGCAGACCATCCTGCGCATCGGCGAGGTCCTGAAAGGCTGGGGCATCTTCAGGCTCTACGTCAACCACTGCACCGGAAGCAGGGCTGCCGCCATCCTGAAGGAAATCCTGGGGGATGGTGTCGTCCCCTTCCCTGCAGGCTCTTCAATAGAATTGTGAATGGCGAATATGCGAATGGCGGATTACGATGTGATCGTGGTGGGAGGGGGGATAGCCGGGGCTTCGGCAGCCTTCTTCCTAAGGCAGGCTGGGGCTAAAGTCCTGGTGATAGAGAAAGAAAAAATCCCCCGTTACAAACCATGTGCCGGAGGCGTCCCCCGCTCGGTCTTCCGGTTCTTCCCCTTCTCCTTTGAGCCTGTGATTGAAAGGGAGATCACCGGAGTGCGCTACTCCTTCCGCGGTGAAAAAGAGGTCTCCGTCCCCTTCCCTTCCGCCCCTGTGGTCATGGTGATGAGGGACAAGCTGGACTGGTTCGTCCTGGAAAAATCGGGGGCCGAGGTGGCCGAAGGGGTGAAAGTTACGGGGGTGGAAGAAGATGAGCATGGGGTCACCGTCCTGGCCGATAAGGGCTACAGGTGGCGGGCCCGCTACCTCATCGGGGCCGACGGAGCCAATTCGGTGGTGGCCAGAGCCCTCAACTTTGAGTCCGGAGGGCCTGTGGGGGTAGCTCTGGAAGCGGAAATTCCGGCCGATGAGAGCCTCATGGCCTCCTTTGACTCCAAAGCCTTCTTCCTCTTCGGGGCCGTTAACCCCGGCTACATCTGGGTTTTCCCCAAGAAAGCCCACCTCTCCGCAGGGATCGGAGCTATGGGCAGGACGCGAGATGACCTGAAAGCCATCTTCTACCGCTGGATGGCGCGCCTGGGCATCCCTCTGGAGGGAATTCCCCTGAAGGCTCACCCCCTGCCCATTTACCTCAGAGACCGCCGGCTCCATTCCCTGCGGACAGTCCTCACGGGCGACGCCGCCCGGCTGATGGACCCTCTCCTCGGGGAAGGGATAAGGTATGGGGTGCTGAGCGCGCGCCTGGCCACTCAGGCTATCCTGCGGGATGACCTCCCTTCTTACACCAGGGCGATCCGCAGGAGGCTGGCCCCCCACTTCAAAGCGGCCCGCATCTGGGCCTGGGCTTTCTACCAGCATCCCAGGGCCAGCTTTGAACTGGGAGTCCGCAACCCCCTGATCAATGCCGATTTCGCCCGGATGTTTGAGGGGAAGCTTTCCTACAGCAAGATGCTGGCCCGCTTTCCCCTATACCTGCCGGGCTTCTTCCGGAGGCTTTAGAAAGGAGGGGAAAATGAGGAGGACTGGCTTCCTTGCAGCAATAGTGCTGGCGATCCTGGCCCTTTCGTGCCGGCCGGCACTCACTCCGACGCCCCCATCCCCTCTGCCTTCGCCAGCGGCAACCCCCACCCCGACCATCCTCTCCCCCATCCCCACCCCT
>DAOUBN010000183.1:0-10801 GCA_034432815.1 Anaerolineae bacterium
GGGGGTGGAGGGGGCCATGCCCCCTCCCAGGGGGTTCGGGGGATGTGCCCCCGAAGGGGCAAAAACTGGGGGCGAGCTGGCATCTCTTGAAACCCGCCACCGAGTGGGACCCTGAAGTCAGGCTGAGCCGCAGGAAACGGGGGCGGGGAAAAGGAGGAAAAAAGGCAGGGGAACACTTCCATCCCCTAGGGGATGGGCTTTGCCCTCCTGGATTTACAGGAGCTTGGCGCCGAGCTCTACGATGTCCAAGACCTTGAGGCCCGTCCCCCTCGCTGCCCTTGAGAGGGTTCTGCGGCACTGGGGGCAGGCCGTGACCACCAGGCTTGCCCCCACAATCCCGGCTTGCTCAAGCCTCATCCTGGCCACGCCCTCCCCGGCCGAGGGCTCCAGGCTCTCCACGTTCCCCCCGCCGCCGCAGCAGAGGGCTTCGGCCTTCGTCAGGGGCATTTCCACCAGGTCCGCCCCGGGGATGGATCTCAGGAAAGCCCGCGGCTCTTCGTAAACCCCGCACCCCCGCCCGAGGTCACACGGGTCATGGTAGGTGATCTTCCCCTCAAAGGGCCTGAGGGGAAGCCCCGCCTCCGCAAGCCACTGAACCGCATGGATTATCTCCAGGCCGCTGTCGTCCCCAAGGAGCTCCGGATAGAATTTCTTCCACATCCTGTAGCATGAGGGGCAGGTGGTCAGGAGGACCCTGGCTCCGGTCTCCCTCACCAGGGCCACGTTCCTCTCGGCTGCTTCCCGGGCCAGATCCACCTGGCCGTTTATCAGGAGGGGATAGCCGCAGCAGATTTCCTCTTCCCCAAGGACCGAGTAGTTGACGCCCTTCTTTTCCAGAAACTGGACCATGCTCTGGGGCAACCCGTAAGCCTGGGGGTAGAGGGAAGAGACACACCCCACGAAGTAGATGACTTCGGGCCTGCCATTGCGGCGGACGGGGAAGTCCAGGTTCTGAGCCCAGGAAAGGCGCAGGGACCTGTCCTCGCCCGAAATGTTCCCGGTGGAAGCCACCCTCCGGCCCAGTTCCTCCAGGGGCGAGGGGATGAAGCCTTTGAGAGCCAGGTCCTCCCTGGTTTTAAGGAGGATTTCCTCCACCGGCACGCCGCTGGGGCAGGTGGCGGAGCAGGCCCCGCACATGAAGCAGCGGTAAAGCCTGGAGCTTAATCTTTCGGATGGGGCGAGGCGGCTCTCCAGGGCCTCCCTTATGAGCCTGAGCCTCCCGCGAGCTGTGGCCCATTCCTCCCGGGTGAACTGGTAGAAGGGGCAGGAGGCCTGGCAGAACCCGCACTTGTTGCACCTGTAGAGCGCTTCCCCGAGTTCCATTTTCCCCCCTAATCCGGCAGGATCTTGCCCGGGTTCAGGATGTTCATGGGGTCAAAGGCCTTCTTTATGCTCCTGGTCACTTCCGTCTCCTTGGGGGAAAACTGCCAGGAGAAATACTCCCTCTTGGTCAGGCCGATCCCGTGCTCGCCCGTGAGGGTTCCCCCGAGCTCAAGGGCGGAAGCGAAGATCTCCCGCTCCGCCTGGTGGACTTTCTCCAGTTCCCCGGGGATGCGGCTGTCAAAGAGGATCAGGGGGTGGAGGTTGCCATCGCCCGCATGGGCGAGGACCCCTATCGGGAGGCCCACTTTCCTGGAGACTTCCACGATGCGGGACACCATTTCCGGCAGAAGGCTCCTGGGGACAGTCACATCCTGCAGGACCAGGGATGGCCTGACCCTGGCGGCGGCTCCTATGCCCGCCCTGCGGCCCAGCCAGAGCCTGTCCACTTCGGCGGCCGAGGTGGCAAGCTTCACCTCCCTCACCCCCTCTTTGTGGCAGATATTCTCTATGGCCTGAACCTGAGGAGGGAGGGCTTCTTTCGGCCCATCCACCTCAATGAGGAGGAGGGCTTCGGCGTCGGTAGGGAGGCCCACGTGGGTGAAATCCTCGGCGCAGCGGATGAGGAGATTGTCCATGAGCTCCAGGGTTGTGGGTATTATGCCCGCCGCTATGATGGCGCTGACGGTCCTGGAAGCCGCCTCCAGGGAATCAAAGATGGCCAGCATGGTCTTCTTGGCTTCGGGCAGGGGCAGGACCCGGAGGGTCATCCTGGTTATTATCCCCAGAGTCCCCTCGGAGCCCACGAAAAGGCGGGTGAGGTCGTATCCCGAAGTGTTCTTTATCACCTGGCCGCCGGTGTGGATTATCTCCCCATCGGGAAGAACCACCTCCAGGCCCAGGACGTAATCCTTGGTCACCCCGTATTTGAGGCAGCGGGGGCCGCCGGCGTTCTCGGCCACGTTCCCGCCCAGGGTGCAGACCTTCATGCTGGCCGGGTCAGGAGGGTAGAAGAGGCCGTGAGGGGCCAGGGCGATCTGGAGGTGAGAGTTCACGACCCCGGGCTCCGCCTCCACCACCAGGTTCTCGGTGTCTATTTTGAGGACCCGGTTCATCTTCGTGAGGGAGAGGACTATCCCCCCCTTCACCGGGACAGCCCCTCCGCTAAGCCCCGTCCCGGCCCCTCTGGGAATGACCGGGATCCCCTCGGCTGAGGCCAGGGCCATGATGCGGGAGATCTCCTCGGCGGAGCAGGGGAAAACCACCACATCAGGCTTGCTCTCGGGGAAGGAAGCATCGTAGGAATACAGGGTGAGGTCTATCTCGTCCGAGAGGACGTTTCCTTCCCCCACTATGCTTTCAAGCTCGCGGATGAGGGATTGCCTCACATTTGCGCTCCTTCAGCTCACCCTGTGGCAGGCGACCCAGTGCCCGCCTCCCACATCCTTGAATTCGGGCTCCACCTCTTTGCAGATATCCATCACCACCGGGCAGCGGGTGTGGAAGCGGCAGCCGGAAGGGGGGTTGGCGGGGCTTGGGATCTCCCCCTTGAGGATTATGCGCCGCCGGCGCTCCTCCACCACCGGGTCGGGGATCGGGACGGCGGAGAGGAGGGCCTGGGTGTATGGGTGCAGGGGATTGTTGTAGAGGGTGTCCCGGTCGGTGAGCTCAACGATCTTGCCAAGATACATAACCGCAACCCTGTCGGAGATGTGGCGGACCACCGCCAGGTCGTGGGCTATGAAGAGGTAAGTGAGGCCGAACCTCTCCTGCAGTTCCTCCAGAAGGTTTATGATCTGGGCCTGGATTGAGACATCCAGGGCCGATATGGGCTCATCGCACACGATGAAGTCCGGATACATGGCGAGGGCTCTGGCAACCCCTATGCGCTGCCGCTGGCCTCCGGAGAACTCGTGGGGGTAGCGGTTTATGAAGTAGGGGTTGAGGCCCACGATCTGGAGAAGTTCCATCACCCTTTCCCGCTTCTCCTTGCCTTTAGCGATCCCATGGATTTCCAGGGGCTCCCCGATTATGTCCCCCACGGTCATCCTGGGGTTGAGGGAGGCGTAGGGGTCCTGGAAGATTATCTGCATGCGGCGGCGCATCCGGCGCAGTTCCTCGCCCTTCAGGGTGGTGAGGTCAATCCCGTCAAAGTATACTTTGCCGGCAGTGGGGCGGTAGAGCTGGAGGATGGTCCGGCCCACGGTGGTCTTGCCGCAACCCGATTCCCCCACGAGGCCGAAGGTTTCCCCCTTCCTGATGAAGAAGCTCACATCGTCAACAGCGCGGACGTAGCCGATGGTCTTCTGGAAGATGATGCCCCTGGTGATGGGGAAGTATTTCTTGAGGTTTTCCACCCGAACGAGGACATTCCCGTTCTTCTCCATCTCTCACCTCACCCAGCTTAAAATCTTGGCTTGCGGGTTTTGACATCCACCCAGCAGGCTACGGAGTGGTCCGTATCCACAGGCTCCAGCGGCGGGTTCTCCTCCAGACACCTGTCTATCACATACTCGCACCTTGGGGCAAAGGGGCACCCCGGCGGCAGGCCTATGAGGTCGGGCGGGAGGCCCTCAATGGGGGTGAGTTTCTCCTTGACCGGGGCGTCAAGCCTGGGGACCGAGCGGAGGAGGCCCATGGTGTAGGGGTGGCGGGGGTCGCCGTATAGCTTCTTTACGGGCGCGGTCTCAATTATGAATCCGGCATACATAACGTTTACCCTCTGGGCCAGCCCGGCTATTATCCCCAGGTCGTGGGTTATCCAGATTATGGCCATCCCGATCTCATCCCTGAGCCTCTTGACCAGGTCAATTATCTGAGCCTGGATGGTCACATCCAGGGCGGTGGTGGGCTCGTCAGCTATGAGGATTTTGGGGTTGCAGGCCAGAGCCATGGCGATCATCACCCTCTGGCGCATCCCGCCCGAAAACTGGTGGGGGTAATCGTCTATGCGCTTTTCGGCCTCGGGTATGCCCACCATTTTGAGGAGGCGGATGGATTCCTCGCGGGCCTCTTTCTTGCTCATCCCCATGTGGAGCATCAGGGGTTCCCCAAGCTGCTGGCCTATGGTGAGAACAGGGTTGAGGGAGGTCATGGGGTCCTGGAAGATCATGGCTATCTTGTTGCCCCGGATCTTCCTTATCTCGTCCTCGCTTATCTTGAGGAGGTCCTTCCCCTCAAACCAGACTTCTCCTCCCACGATCTTCCCCGGCGGCTGGGGGATGAGCCTCAGGACTGATAGCATGCTCACGCTCTTGCCACACCCGGACTCCCCCACAAGCCCCAGGGTTTCGCCTTCGTTCAAATAGAGGGAGATGCCGTTCACGGCGTGAACAACGCCGTCCTGGGTGAAGAAGCGGGTTTTGAGGTTTTTAATCTCCAGCAGCGCTCCCATTATCCCCTCCTGATTCATCTGGAGATGTAAGCTTTATTCAGGTAAAAGGTGCCGGTGGGCAGAAGCACGAGCCCTCGCACGTAAGGCTTAACCAGGATGTAATCAATCCCGTGGAAGAGGGGAACCCAGGGCGCATCCTTGAGGATGAGGTCCTCGGCTTTCTGGTAGAGGGCCATCCTCTTCTCCTGGTCCTTCTCCACCCTGGCCTCTTCCAGAAGCTTATCCACCTCGGGGCTGGAGTAGCCGGTATTGTTGCCCATGCTCCGGCTGTGGAAGTGGATGTCCAGGAAATTGTGGGGGTCAGGGTAATCGGCGCTCCAGCCCAGGATGAACATCTGAAGACTGTGCCTGTTCACCTCCTGGAGGAAGAGCTCCCACGGCATCTGCTCAATCTCCACTTCCACCCCCAGTTTATCTTTATACATCCTGGCGAGGGCTTCGGCAAGGGCTGTGCTTCCGCTCACGCTGAGGGTTATGGGGGGAAGGCCCTCAGCCCCCCCGTAGGAGGATTTCTTGAGGAAATCCGCCGCCTGGGATGGCCCACAGGCCAGGCCCTTGGGCCGATCGGTGTATCCGGGCATGCCCGGGGGGAGGATCCCTTTAGCCTCGTTGACCATGCCTTTGAGGAGGGAGCTCACAATGCTCTGCCGATCGGTGGCGCAGGCGAAGGCCCGCCGAACGTCCGGATCGTCAAAAGGCTTCTTCTCCACGTTGAAGGCAACATACATAAGGTCCAGGGAAGGGACTTTCACCAGCTCTCTGCTCAGGGGGTTTTTGGGGTCAAGCACCTGCTCTATGTTCGCCGCCCCGACTGCGGTGACATCCAGTTCCCCGGTCTGGTACATGGTGAAGGGGGAACCCTCGGGGAAGACGAACTCAACCCGGTCAAGGTATGGCCTTCCGCCGTAGAAATCGGCGAAGGCTTCAAGGGTTATCCCCTTATCGTCGTAGCTTTTGAGCTTGAAAGGCCCGGTCCCGTTGGGGCTTGAGGTCCAGTCGGGGCCGCTCTCCACGTTCTCCTTATCCACAACGAAGGCCACGGGGTAAGTGAGCTTGGCCAGGAAGTAGGCCTTGGGGGCGTCAATGGTTATGCGGATGGTGTGGTCGTCCAGGACTTCAACCCCCTTTATCTCGTGCGCTTCGCCGGCCAGTTTCTCCATAGCCCCCACGATATCGTCAAGGTAAATTCCAGCGGTGTGGGAGCCGGTGGCGGGGTCGCAAGCCCTCTCCAGGGAGTATTTCACATCCCTGGCGGTGACAGGCTTTCCATTGTGGAAGCGGGCATTCTTCCTGAGGTGGAAGGTGTAGACGGTGCCATCGCCGCTCACTTCCCAGCCTTCGGCCAGGTCGGGGGCAACCTCCAGGTTTTCGTCCAGGGTCACCAGGCCCGAGAAGATCTTCGTCACGTATTCAGCGGAGTAAATGTCCTCCACCAGGGCTGGGTCCAGGGTCACTGGCTCGGAGCCCGCTATCCTCAAGGTTCCGCCGGGACGAGGTGTTGCCGCAACGGGGGGTGGAGTTGGGGTCTCCCTTGAGGAGAGCTGGCGGTAAAGGAACCACAGGCCTCCTCCTGTGAAGGCGGCGGCGCAGCAGAGGAGGGCCAGGACCAGAAAGACTATCAGGAGAAATTTGCTCCGGTTTTGCATTTAGCTTCCCTCTAAGCCAGTTCGTCAAAGGAAAGGTAACGGATGAGGAGCTTCACGGCGTTCTCCACATCCCTCAGGTCCACCATTTCCGAAGGGGTGTGGACGTAGCGGCAGGGGATGGAGAGGACCCCCGCCGGAACCCCCTCCCTGGAAAGCTGGATGGCGGCGGCGTCGGTGGTGCCGCCCTCCAGGACCTCAAGCTGGTATGGTATTCCGGCTTCTTCGGCGGCGCGGATCATGGCCTGCCTCACCCCCGGGTGGGAAACCATCCGGGCATCCTTGACCTTTATTGCCGGCCCCTTGCCCAGGGCCACGGCCATTTTCGGCGCTTCGGGAGTATCCCCCGTGAGAGTTACATCCACCGCCACCGCCACATCCGGGGCGATCCCGTAGGCCGAGGTTACAGCCCCCCTCAGCCCGAGTTCCTCCTGGACAGTGAAGACGATGTAGAGGTCGTGGGGGCAGTCCCTGATTTCCTCAAGGAGTTTCACCAGGACAGCGCACCCTATCCGGTCGTCAAAGGCCTTGGCCACAAGCCTTTTGCCCTGAGCCACCAGGGGACGGGAGAAGACCCCTATGTCCCCAACCTTCACCGGGCAATCATCCCGGCTCTCAGCTCCCACGTCTATGTAGAGCTTGTCAAAGGTCGGGATTTTATCGGCCTCGGTGAGCTTTTCAACCCCTATGACCCCCACCACGCCGTTTTCAAACTCCACCCTGTTCCCGACAAGGGTCAGGGGGCGAACGCCTCCCATGGCGGAGAAGCGCAGGAAGCCCTTCTCGTCCACATAGTTCACCACGATGCCGATCTCATCCATGTGGGCGGCCAGCATGACCTTCTTCCCGCCCCTGCCTTTCCTGAGGGCTATCAGGTTGCCCAGGGCATCTGTCCTGACCTCGTCAACCTTATCCTTCACCAGCTCTTTCAATAGCTGCCGGATGCGGCTTTCGTTCCCGGCGGGGCCGTAGGTTTCGGTCAGGGCCTTTATCAGTTCCACCATTTTGCCTCCTCACTCTAACTTCAGATGTTCAGGCCTGAGCCTCATGAGGGCTGCCTTCATCAGGCGGATGGTATTTTCAAAATCGTCAAGGCTGAGGATGGAAGCGGAGGAGTGGATGTATCGGCAGGGGACGGCCACTGTGGCGGAAGGGACTCCCTTGCGGGCGAGGTGTATGGCGCCCGAATCCGTCCCCCCGACAAGGGGCTGCTTGAACTGGTAGGGGATTCCCTCGGCTTCGGCGGCCTCCACCAGGAGGCGGACCAGGGGGTGGAAGGCGACGAAGGAGCGGTCCATCAGGGTTATGGCGGGGCCATGCCCGAGCCTCGTGGTCGGGCTCACGTCCTTCTCTTTCGGAAGGTCATCGGCCACTGTCCCCTCAATGGAGAAGGCGGCATCGGGCTCTATGGCGTAGGCGGCCACCCTTGCCCCTCGCAACCCAACTTCCTCCTGGGCGGTGAAGACGGCGTAAAGGTCAAAGGGGTAGCGTTCCTTCACCAGCTCCGCCAGGACGGCGCAGCCTGCCCGGTCGTCAAAGGCTTTCCCCATAACCCGGCGGGAACCGAGCTCCCGGAAGGCCACATCAAAGGTAGCATAATCCCCGATCTGGACCATCTTCTCGGCGGAAGCCTTATCCTTTGCCCCGATGTCTATTACCAGTCTCTCCACCGGGACGATCTGGGAGCGCTCCTCTTCCTTGAGGAGGTGGATGGGCTTGAGGCCGATCACTCCGGGGATGGCCTTTTCCCCCACAAGGACCCGCTTTCCGGGGAGGATCCGCTCGTCAATTCCCCCCACGGCTCCGAAGTGCAGGTAACCCTTTTCATCTATGTGGGTGACCATGAGGCCCACTTCGTCCATGTGGGCGGCGAGCATCACCTTGAGGGGAAAGGAGCCGTCGCCTTTTTTCAGGGCGATCAGGTTGCCGATGCTGTCCACGGAGATCTGGTCAACGTAGGGCTTTACGTGCTCCCGGATGATCTCCCGGACTCTTTCCTCGTTTCCTGAAACCCCACGGGCTTCGGACAGCTCTTTGAGGAGCATAACCTTTTACTCCAGAGGGAATTTTTCCAGCCGGGATATGAAGCTGGCCAGGAGGAGGCCGGTGCGCTCAATGTCCTTTATGGATAGGGTTTCCACGGGGGTGTGCATGTAGCGCAGGGGAATGGAGAGGAGGGCTGTGGGCACCCCTTCCCGCGAGACCTGGATGGCCCAGGCGTCGGTGCCGCTGGGGCCGGGTATGGCCTCAATCTGGTAGGGGATTTCCAGGTCCTTAGCCGTTTTGACGAGGGCTTCCCGGAGGAGGGGGTGGAAGTTGGGTCCCACGGCTATGGCTGGCCCTTTGCCCACCGTTATGGTCTCGGCCTCGGAAACGCCCGGGCTATCGCCAAAGCCCACATCCACGGCTATGGCCAGGTCCGGGGCGATCCCGTAGGCGCTGACCACGGCTCCCCTTAGGCCCAGCTCTTCCTGGGAAGTGGCTACGGCGTAGATATCCCATCGGTGCTTCATGTGGGAAAGCTGCTCAAGGCAGAAGATTATGGCCGCCACTGAGGCCCGGTCGTCAAAGGCCTTGCCCGAGGCCATATCCCCCTGGAGCCTGACGCACCTTGCGGCGAAGCTTATGAAATCTCCCACCCTCACCAGGGAGCTGACCTCCTCTTCCGGCAGGCCCACGTCTATGAAGAGCTGGTCCCTTGGGGTTACCTTCTTGGGCTCTTCTGGCGTGAGCAGGTGAGGGGGCTTAGTGGCGATCACTCCCGGGAGGGGTCTGAGGCCGTGGACGATGACCTCCTGGCCCGGGAGGATCCTCTCGTCTATTCCTCCCACAGTGGTGAAGCGGATGAACCCCTTTTCAATTTCCGAAACCATAAGGCCTATTTCATCCATGTGGGCGGCGATCATTATGCGGCGTGGGGATGGGTCTGAGCCTTTCTTGAGGGCGATGACATTGCCGAGGGCGTCGGTCCTGACTTCATCTGCATACTTTCTGAATTCTTCCGCTATGATTTCAGCCACTCCGCTTTCGCTTCCCGAAACTCCTGGCGCTTCCGAGAGCTTCTTCAGGATTTCAAAGGCATCCATTCTTTTCTTTCCTCCGGCCTCTTCCTGAAGCTTTTTCCATTATATTCAACCTTCTGGAAAAGTCAAAGCCCTGAATTTTGCCGGAAGAAATGGGCCTCGGGGCCAGGTTGACATCTGTCTACCCCCTGCTTTCCGAGGGCTTCTTCCGTGGGGAAGGAAAATACTGACTTGCCGCCTGCCATCTCCAGATCGTCCGCATGGATGGAAAAGATTGGGGAAACATTCAATTTAAGCGCATTAACCTGGAGGCATGGTCTCTAATAGCCGATTTAGCAAATTCTCAGGGCATGTCTGTCGATCTCCCGGGATTTTCCGGCGATCGGGGGTAGACAGACGCAGCCGCCCCTTTTTGCCCCTCCGCGAACTTGACAGGGGTGGAAAAGGGTGGTATAATGGGGTTGAAAACTTGAGCTGAGACTCCGGAATTTGGTACCTTAACAATTGAATATAACCCTGGTCGCAATCGCACCAGAGTGGGATTGAAACTGACAGTGCGGCGTTCTGGTTTCATCATCCTCGGGTCGCAATCGCACCAGAGTGGGATTGAAACATAGTGGTGGTTCCCAAGGAAGGAGGGAGGAGATTTGGTCGCAATCGCACCAGAGTGGGATTGAAACTAGCAGTAGGCGAGGTTTGAATTGGCGTGGTTGCTGTGTCGCAATCGCACCAGAGTGGGATTGAAACCCAATATCCCGCAAACGCTATCAGTAAGACACATTGGTCGCAATCGCACCAGAGTGGGATTGAAACCTGAGGGGGTATCAGATGGGAGAGTCTCAGGATTTCCGTCGCAATCGCACCAGAGTGGGATTGAAACCTTTGCTGTGGAAGTTTATCCAGAACTCGAAGAGGAGTCGCAATCGCACCAGAGTGGGATTGAAACTCTATATACCTGAGGGCCTTCAGCCTGCCCCTCTTGTCGCAATCGCACCAGAGTGGGATTGAAACTGAGGAGGACACGATGGATACTGTTTTGGATTTGGGTTTGATTGCCTGGTGCGCTCAAGATCCTTCCCGCATTGAAGACCTGCCTTTCTCAGAGGAACTGAAACGCGAACTTCGCCGGCGAGTCCAAATGTTCCTCCAGCATGATCCGGCGCTACTCGCCCTTTACGACGAGCAAGCCCTTGCTCTTCAGTGCTTGCAGAAGCAGTGATTTGCGTTGCAGAGCCTGCTCCCAGTGAGACGCATCCCATGACAATGCCACCCTGTTGATGTAAAGTCGCAATCGCACCAGAGTGGGATTGAAATTTGGGATGGGCTTTGTGGCCCATCTTTTTTTGTTGAGGGGGAAAAGCTGAGCTGATGCCGCCCAGCACAGGGGCATTCGGGCCCGGCGGCTTGCCCCAAGAACAGGG
>DAOUBN010000184.1:0-2794 GCA_034432815.1 Anaerolineae bacterium
CATAAGGGGGGGCACCGAGGACGTCAAAGAAGTCCCGGGCACCGGCCTCGTAGAGGCGCCTGAGGAAGAGGCGGTCGTCCATGGCCGCCTGGCTGACCTCGTTCGTGGGAGCGAGCCCCGCGCTCACCACCAGGGCTTCCGGGTCCGTTCCCTTTACCGCCAGGGCCGCTTCCCTGAGGAGGGAGGCGTATCCTTCGGGGTCGGGCGGAAGGCCTCCCCACTCCTGGGACAGGTTCGGCTCGTTCCAGATGATGTAGGCTTTGACCCGCCCCCTGTATCGGGATGATAGCATCCGCAGGAAGTCGGCGTAAAGGGATGGGTCCTTCGGGGGAGAGTTGGGGTAAGGGGTTGCGGATGCCCAGGCGGGCGGATGGTCCACCCTGAGGACGGGGTTCAGGCGGTAGTATTCCATGGCCTGGAGGGCAAGATCCAGCCCGGCCCAGTTGTATCGGCCAGGGTAGGGCTCAATGTCGCGCCAGAGGAGGGGGTAAATCACCCACGTGGCTCCGAGTTCCCGGACCATGCGCAGGGTCTGGTCACGGGAATCAAGGACGTGGACTCCGAAGCGGAGCTTCCGGCTTTCGGGCGGACCGGGCAGGGCTATCATCGCAGTGGCGAGGAGGAAGAGGAAGAGCTTTCTCATCTCGCCTCAGCCCTGTAAATCCCCTCCGGGGTGCGGACGAAGATTTTCCCCTTCGGGCTCACAATAACCTGCCTTATCTCGGGCGGCAGCCCATCCCCGATGGGCTCCCAGGTTCTTCCGCCATCCCGGCTCCGGAAGAGGCCCGAATACCTCGTCCCAACGTAGATCGTGCGGGGGTCCTGGAGGTCAAAGGCTATGGCCGAGACGGTAATGTCCTCAAAGCCGATCAGCTGCCAGGTGAGGCCGTAATCGGTGCTTTCGTATAGACCTCTGGTGGCTCCGGCGTAAATGCGGCCGGGTTCGTGGGGATGGATGGCCAGCGCTATGATGCTCTGGCCCTGGAAGGGGCCAGGGATTATCTCCCAGGAGTCGCCCCTGTTGCGGGTTATGTAGAGGTTTTCGGTGGCGCCAGCCAGGAGGGTGCCGGGGTTGTGGGGGTCGTAGGCCACGCAGAGGACCTCATCGCTCAGTTTCATCCCCTCCCAGATGCTTCCGAAGGTCTTGCCTCCATCGGAACTCCGGTAGAGCCGATCGTAGGAGATCCGGGCGTAGAAGAAGCGGGGGTCATCAGGGTCTACTATGAGGTGATGGATGCTCAGGCCGGCCAGGGAAGGGCTTATCGGCTCCCACTTTCCTCCCAGCCATACCCCCTGGCCTATGACCCCGACGTAGAAGGTGTGAGGGTCATGGGGATGGAAAGCGATGCTCTGCACTCCCCAGCCCTCAAGGAGAGGCTGCCAGGTTTCGCCATTGTCAGTTGAAACGTATAGGCCTTTGCCTGTCATGGCGTAGAGGGCGTCGCCCTGGGGCGATAGGGCTATGCCGAGGATCAGGGGCCCGCCCGGCCCTGTGGTTATTTCTTCCCATGGCATGGAATTTCCGGCGCTTTTGAAGAGGCCCTGGATGCCGCCCGCGTAGAAGCCGGATGGTCCTTCAGCGAGGGAGAAAATTGAAGCGGTTGGAGGGAAACCCGGGAGCTTCTCCCAGGAATTTCCTCCATCCGTGCTCCTGTAAACCCCGAAGCGGCCGCGGCGGGGGTCTGGGCTCTGCTCCCCGGCGTAGAGAGCCCCATCGGAAGAGAAAAGGAGGGCAGCGGGGACGGAGAAGGGCGATGGGAGCTTTTCCCAGGTCTCTCCTCCATCACTGGAGGTGAAGAGGCCTTCTTTTGTTCCGGCGAAGATCTCCCCGGGCCTGAGGGGATTTGAAACCAGGGCGTAAACGTGGCGCATCCCCGAGCCTACCGAGGTATTGCGCCAGCTCAATCCTCCATCCGTGGTCTTCCACACACCCTGCCCGGCGGTGCCGGCGTAGAAAGTTAAGGGGTCATGGGGGTGGGCGAGGAGGGCGAGGGCTGTGGCTTTCAGGGGCGAGAGAGGTTCCCACCTGTTGCCTTTAAGGCAGTGGATCGGGGCCTCATCCGGGGAAGCGCACAGGGTGCCATCGGCGGAGAAAGCCAGGGAGTAGATCCTGACGGAGGGCAATCCTTCGCCCACGCTGCTGCAGGCCGGGGGTTTGCCTGTGCACCTGACCACCCCCCTGGAAGTTCCAGCGTATACGGTTTCGGGGTTTGCCAGGTCTGACTTTAAGGAGAAGGCAGGTCCGGGGGGAACGCCCTCCCTCACTGGCTGCCATATTTGCCCCCCATCGGGAGAGAAATACAGGCCTGGTTCGGAGTATGCGGCAACCCAGATCCCTGCAGCGTTTTCGGCCACGGCGAGGACGAAGACCTGGGGCTTGAGGCCGTGGTGGATGGGCTGCCAGGCAGGGCGGCGGGCGCAGGCCAGAAGGAAGATGGGGATAAAAAGCAGGGGCTGGCACTTTCTTGCCCATCGCCAGCCCCATCGCTTCAGGCGGAGAGGGTGGGATTCGAACCCACGAGGCGCCGTTTTAGACGCCCACGCGATTTCCAGTCGCGCCGATTCGGCCACTCTCGCACCTCTCCGTCCAGATTAAATTATATCCTCCAGCGATTTGCCCGTCAAGTGCGCCATCCCTTTCACCGCGCCGGATGCCCTTTGACACAGGCTTCTCCCCCCGGTATAATATGCAATGAATTGCATACCTGCAATGGAGGGTGCAGGGGGGCGGAGCCCCCCTGCCAGGGGGATGCGGGAGTGTCCCCCAAAGAGGGGGTCCAGGGGGCGAAGCCCC
>DAOUBN010000185.1:0-3079 GCA_034432815.1 Anaerolineae bacterium
GGGGGGGTGGGGGGGGCCCCCCCCCGAGGAACACAAATCAAGGGGCAAGCAGCCTTCTCCCTCGACCCGGCCACGAGGGGGCCCTGAAGCCAGGCGAACCCGGAGCAAACGAGGGTGGGGAAAAAGAAAAGGAGGGGGACAAGGGGCTTCACCCCCTGCATTCCTTGTTTCTCAATTTCAATCGGCTTTGAGTTTGAGCCAGAGGGCCTGGTCCGGGGGCAATTCTATGCCTTTGGGCTTCATCAGGTGAAGGGGCACTCCGGCATCAGCGGCCACATCCCAGGAAAAGAGGGCTCGCAGTTCCTCAAGGGGATAGATCTGCTCCATCGCTTTGAACCAGACAAGCCCATCCCTCTTCTGGTAGTGCCAGAACTCCAGAGCCTTGTAATCCCGGCGCCAGTCAAAATCCTCCCCCTGGTGGGCAGAGATGCGCTCCCAGCCAGCCTCCCTGGCCATACCGGTGAAATCCACGCAGTAGCCGTTGGGGATGAGCCCGGGCTGGCCTTCTTCCCCCGAAGCAAAGCTCAATTCCCACGGGTGCCAGCGCAGGGGCTCCCCGCAAGATCCGTCCTGCCTGGCGCACCGGAGGTATACCCTCCAGCGAGTCTCTCCCCCGATTTCCTCCCGAACTATCAGGACCCGATCCGTGTCAAAGTAAATATCAAAGGCCCTGCCAGCTTTGTGCCAGCTCGCGTAATCGGATTGATCGCTCCGGAAGTCCAGGGGGCGCAAAGCCTCGCTCAACCGCCCGAGGAAATCGTAGCCCGCTTCCTGGCGGACTTTCTCCCTCAAGGCGTTGAAAGACTCCACCACTGCGCTGCTGAGCCTGGGGTCGTAAACCCTAACCCCCTCAAGCTCCACGAGGGCACTCTCGCCCGCAGGCTCCGGAGGAAAGGGACTTGAGAGATAGCCGACAGGCACCTCGTCCGCAGGAAGCTTGATAGAGGGGGCAGCGCTCAGGCTCCCTCCGAGGAAAGCCGGCCCCAGGATGAAGCGTGGGAGGGAAAGCGCGCCCGGTTTCTCATCCAGCACGAGCCTCTCTCCGTCGTAACGGTGATGAATGAAGGCGAGGCGGCCATCAGGAAGCCAGACCGGCGAATCCTCTGCTGAAAGCCAGCTCACGCGCCGGGCTTTCCGGCTGGCCACATCCATGAGCCAGACCGCCCTGTGGCCGTTTTCCTCCCGGACAAAAGCCAGCTTGCCGCCGTCAGGGGACCAGGAGGGAGAGTATTCGTCGGTGGTCTCGGTGGTTAGCTGGATAAGCTCGCCGGTGCGGACGTCCAGAAGGAAGAGGTCTTTGTCTCCGAAGCGCCAGGAGGTGAAGGCTATGAAGCGGCCATCGGGCGACCAGGAGGGCTCGGCATCGCCGGCAGGGCAGCTGGGGGTAAGGTTGCGGGGATTGGAGCCATCGGCCTCCATGACCCAGATGTCCAGGTCGCCTGCCCTGAAGGATTCAAAAGCAATATATCGGCCATCGGGCGACCAGGAAGGCCTGCCGTCGTAATGAGGGTCAGAGGTAAGTCGCACTATGTTGCCTTCTTCGTCCAGAAGATAAATGTCCCAATTCCCATCGCGGCGGGAAGAGAAAGCAAGCTTACTCCCATCGGGCGAGAAGGCCGGGTCCCGGTCCTCTGCCGGATGGTAAGTTAGCCGGAAGAGCCTGCCGGTATCGGGCTGCAAGGCGTATAGATCCCAGTTCCCATCCCGGAAAGCAGAGAAGGCCACAACGGGATTGCCGGGCGCTATTATGAGGTAAAGGGTCAGGGCTAAAACTATCGCTTTGGTCATTTTTCCCCTATGGATATAATTTCCCCCAGCCTGAGAGGAACCGGAGGAAAGCTTATGAACGAAGCAATACCTGGCTGGCAGCTTGTCCTTTACGGCACGCTGGCGACTGTGGCGACGGGTCTGGCCTCCGGCCTGGGGGCGACGCCCGTCCTGGTCTTCAGGAACGTCTCGGATAAGCTTCTGGACACCCTTCTGGGATTCGCTGCTGGCGTCATGCTGGCGGCCACGGCTTTCAGCCTCTTAGTCCCGGCCATAGAGATGGGCGGAGTATGGTCTTCCTCTTTCGGGATCGTGATGGGGGCTCTTTTCCTGGCCTACTCCGACAGGGTCATTCCCCACTTTCACTTCATAAGCGGGGCGGAGGGACCCTCTTCCACATTGAAACGGATATGGCTCCTCATACTGGCCATAACCCTGCACAATTTTCCGGAAGGACTCGCGGTCGGAGTTAGCTTCGGTAGCGGCGACCTTGCCACTGCGGTGACTCTGGCGGTGGCCATAGGCCTCCAGAACATGCCCGAAGGGCTTGCTGTCGCCCTCCCCCTCATCCGCGAGGGATACTCTCCCTTTCGTTCCCTCCTCTATGCAACTCTTTCGGGGCTGGCGGAGCCTCTGGCTGGCTTTGTTGGAGCGGCGGCTGTGGCCGTGGCCAGGCCCATCGTTCCAGTAGCTATGGGGTTTGCCGCCGGAGCCATGCTCTATGTCATAAGCGAGGAGATAATCCCGGAAACTCACCGCAAGGGCTATGCCCGCGTCGGAACCACCGGGCTCCTCGGCGGTTTCATCGTGATGATGGTGCTTGATAATCTCTTCCACTGAGGGCCCTCCAGACAAGGTAGATCCTCTGGAACGCGGTCAGGTTTGAGAAGGGGGCCAGGATCCAGAGCGCCCACAGGGGCCTGCCGATGAGGAGCCCCAGGACGAGCACGGCGATCCTCTCAAAGCGGGTGAAGAACCCTTCCCGGCACTCAACGCCGAGGCCCTCGGCCCTGGCCCTGGCGTAGCTCACCATGAAGGAGCCAATCAGGGTCAGGTAACAGAGGAGGCCTCCCGTGAAATCGTGGCTTCCAAGGTAATGGGCTGCAAGGCCCAGGTAAATGGCCGCCTCGCCGAAGCGGTCAAGGGTTGAATCCAGGAAAGCGCCAAACCGGCTCACCCTGCCTGTAGCCCTGGCCACGGCCCCGTCCACAACGTCAAAGAGGCCGGCCAGGATCAGGACAGCACCGCCCAGCTGCCACTTCCCCAGGGCGAGGGAAAAGGCAGCCGGCAGGGGAAGCAGGAAGCCCAGCAG
>DAOUBN010000186.1:0-14277 GCA_034432815.1 Anaerolineae bacterium
GGTGGGCGTGCTACCCGCGGAGGGGCGCCGTCCCCCCGTCAGGGCACCATAAGCAGCATTCTGGGCCACCATCCATTCTGAGTTTTCCTTCACCCCCTGTTTCATGGGGGTGGAGGGGGCTCTGCCCCCTCCCTGGGGGCATGGGGGGTGTCCCCCCAGAAAAATCAATCAAAGGGGCGAGAAGGCAACTCCCACAACCCGCCCGCGGGTGGGATCTTGAACCCGGGCGAACCCTCAGCAAACGAGGGTGGGGAAATTTGTTTTTCCCACCCCCGTTCCCTGCGGCTCAGCCAGGCTTCAGGGTCCCATTCGGAGACGGATTTCAGGAGTTAGCAACTCGCCCCCAGTTTTGTTTTTGCGGGGGGACACCCCCCACTTCCCCCCCGTCAAGGGGACTCCGTCCCCCTGCACCCCCCGCTTTTCCCACTCGTGGGCGGGTTTCAGGGGAAGGCAGTTCGCCCCAAACTTTGTTTTCGTGGGAGGACACCACCAATTTCCCCCGTCAGGGGGTCTTGCACCCCTTGGTTTTGCTCTTTCGGGGGCGCATCCCACGAGAGGGGGCATGGCCTCCTCCACACCTATCTTTAAACTCGCTCGCAAAAGGGATCCTGTAAAGCAGTTGCCCCCTGAGAATTTACACTACAGGCCTTGCCTTCTTTTTGACAGAACGGTCCTGCGCAGGGTATACTAAGGGGGGAGGGATAAGTGGATTCAGGGCTTGTGAGCAAGATCTACAAGGCCAAACGCTACGCCCAGGAGCCCGAAAGAGTCTCTTTCGTGAGGTTTGAGGTTCGCTTCCAGGGCGACCACGGAATTCACACCGTTACTTTTGACCGGGGCCAGTGGCATTGCGATTGCCGGTTTTTCTCCATGAGAGGGACCTGCAGCCACACCATGGCTCTGGAGAGAATCCTCGGCACTATGCTCCACGGCAGGGAAAATGAACCGTAGGTGGCAGTTCTGGCTCGGCCTTCTGGTGAGCGTCCTCTTCTTATACTTCGCCCTCGTAGGCCTGAAGCTGGATGAGGTCTGGCAGAACATAAAGACTGCCCGCTACATCTGGATCGTCCCCGGGGTGATGGTTTATTTCCTAGCCGTGTGGGGCCGCACTTGGCGGTGGCACTATTTGCTCGCCTCCATCCAGAAAGTGAAGCTTTCCTCCCTCTTCCCCGTGGTCGTCATAGGCTACATGGGCAACAACATTTACCCCGCCAGGGCGGGGGAGATCCTCAGGGCATACGTCCTCAAGCGGCGCGAGGGGATAAGCATAAGTTCTTCTCTGGCCACCATCCTGGTGGAAAGGGTCTTTGATGGCGTCGTCATGCTCTTTTTTGTGTTCGTTTCTCTCCCTTTCGCTCCCATGGCCCCTTACCTGCGCCGGCTGGTGATTTGGTCAAGCCTGCTTTTCTTCGGGGTCCTGGGGGGATTTTTCCTCGTGGCAGCCAGGCCGGAGAAAGCGAAGGTTCTTTACCGCAGATGGCTTGAGGGGTTTATCCCCTCCCGTTTGCGGGAGAAAGTAGAGGGCATTCTGGACAGGTTCATAGAAGGGTTTGGGGGGCTGCGTCGCCCCCAGGATGTTTTTATGATTTTCGTTACCTCAGTTTTCATATGGCTCACGGAGACCACCAAATACTGGTTCGTTATGCATGGGTTTGATTTCAGCGTGCCCTTTTACGTTCTGATGCTCATGACGGCGGTGGTCAACCTCGCTACGACTCTGCCTTCCTCGCCTGGCTACATCGGCACCTTTGATGCGCCGGGAATAAGGGTTCTGGTCCAGTTCGGGGTGCCAGGGCCTGTGGCTGCAGGTTACACCCTTGTCCTGCACGCAGCCCTCTGGCTTCCCATAACTCTGCTGGGCATATTCTACATGTTCAGGGAAAGCCTGGCATGGAAAGAAGTCCGGGCCGATATCGCCGGAGGATCGGGGAAATGAAGGATTTCATTGACCTGGAGCGCATAGAGAAGGCCGTTCTTGAGATAATCCTGGCGATAGGGGAAGATCCTAACCGGGAAGGCCTCCGGGATACCCCACGCCGCATTGCTGAAATGTATGCCGAGCTCTTTGAAGGATTGCACCAGGACCCGCTGGAGGTCCTCCGGGTTGGGTTTGAGGAGGAGGAGCACCAGGAAATGGTGATCCTGAGGGATATCCCCTTTTACTCCATGTGTGAGCACCATTTCCTCCCTTTTCACGGCGTAGCCCACATAGGCTACATACCGGATAAGAGGATTGTGGGCATTTCCAAACTGGCCAGGGTGGTGGAGATTCTGGCCCGGAGGCCCCAGCTTCAGGAACGCCTTACCGGCCAGATCGCCGATGTCATTATGGAGGGCCTGCAGCCGAAAGGGGTTGGGGTGATCATTGAGGCTGAGCACCTCTGCATGACGGCCAGGGGGATAAAGAAGCCAGGGAGCATTGTGGTCACTTCGGCCAACAGGGGGATCTTCAGGTCAAAGCTGGCCACCAGGCAGGAGTTCCTGAGCCTCATCCGCAATTCCCGCCGCCGCTAAGGTGATGTGATTAAGCAGGGACCCCATCCTCCTGCCGGGGAGGTTGAAAGATAGGGGGCAGGGGACGCAGTTCCCCTGCACGGGGGGCTGGGGTGTGTCCCTCCCAGGAAAAACAAACCAGGGGGCGAGAAGCCCCTTCCTGCAACCCGGTTACGAGGGGGACCCTGAACGTGGGCCAGCCCTCAGTAAACGAGGGTGGGAAATCGGGGGGTGTATGGGGGCAAAGCTCCCATGCCAGGGGGATTGCGGGGTCTCCCCCACCTTTTTCTCCTTTTCCCACCCCCGTTAACTGCGGCTAAGCCTTGCTTCAGGATCCCACTCGTGGGCGGGTTTCAGGAGGTGCCAGCTCGCCCCCAATTTTTATTTTGTGGGGGGACACCCCCCATTTCCCCCCGTCAGGGGGACTCTGTCCCCCTGCACCCCCTGTTTTTCCTTCATTATTTCCGGAAAGCTCTGGAGGGGAAAGCCTTTCAGCTGGCGTGCTTCAATTTTTCAAGCCTGCCCGCAAGGTCGGGAGGGGCGTAGCCGCGGACGTAGACCCCGCTGTCTCTGGGTTCTTCGCTCTCCACTATGCCCCACTGGCGGAGAAGGCTGAGGAGGTAACTCTGGGTGTAGGGGATAAACAGCTCCACCCACTCATACTTTGTCCTCAGGATCTCCTCAACCTTGGCCATGAGCCTGTCAAGGCCTATCTTCTTCAGAGCCGAGATGGGCACTACATTGGGGTAATAGGAGGCGAGCTGCTCAACCTTTTGAGGGTCCTCAAGCTTGTCAATCTTGTTGAGGGCGGTGATCATCGGCTTGCGGTGAGCCCCGAGCTCCTGAAGGATCTCCCAGACAGTCCGGCTCTGGTTGAGGGCATGGGGGTTGGTTATATCCACCACGTGGATTATTATGTCCGCGTCCAGGACTTCCTCCAGGGTGGCCCGGAAAGCGGCCAGGAGCTGCGGCGGCAGTTTCTGGATGAACCCAACGGTATCGGTCACCAGGACTTCCTTCCCGCTGGGGAGCTTAACCCTCCTGGTGGTCGGGTCAAGGGTGGCGAAGAGTTTGTCCTCCACCAGGACATCGGCATTGGCCAGGGCATTGAGGAGGGTGGATTTGCCGGCGTTGGTGTAGCCCACTATGGCCACCACGGGTATCCCTGCGCTCTTCCTCCTCTCGCGGTAGAGCTGGCGGTGGGTCCTTATATGTTCCAGTTCTTCCTTGAGATGGGCGATCCTCTCCTTGATGCGGCGTCTGTCCATTTCCAGCTGGGTTTCGCCCGGACCCCTCAGGCCTACCCCGGTGCTTCCTCCCCCGGGACCCCTCATGGTGCTGCGCCCCCCGGCTGGGCCTCCGACCTGGCGTGAGAGGTGGGTCCAGTAACGAGTGAGGCGGGG
Source organism: Anaerolineae bacterium (assembly GCA_034432815.1). Classification (GTDB taxonomy): domain Bacteria; phylum Chloroflexota; class Anaerolineae; order SpSt-600; family SpSt-600; genus SpSt-600. Next base: position 3,897 of record DAOUBN010000186.1, read on the forward strand.
CAGTCGGTATTGATACTGAGCGAGCTCCACCTGGATTCGCCCTTCGTGGGTTCTGGCGTGTCGGGCGAAGATGTCAAGGATGAGGACAGTCCGGTCTATTATCTTGACTTTGAGGGCCTTCTCCAGTTCGCGCTGCTGGCGCGGGGAAAGCTCCTCGTCAAAGATGATGAGGTTGCAGCCGAGGGCTTCCTTCATGGCCTTGAGCTCTTCCACCTTGCCCGGGCCGATAAGGGTTGCGGGGTTTATGCGGTCCAGTTTCTGGTAAGTCTGCCCCACCACCCGCACTCCAGCGGTCCAGGCCAGCTGGGCGAGCTCGGCCAGGGAATCCTCTATTGACCACCTGGAGGGCTTGCCCTTGATCTCAACCCCCACCAGGATGGCCCTCTCTTCCTCCTGAGCGGTCGGGATGAGTTGCCTGCTCATGCGGGCTCTTTCTCCAGCAAACTTTCAAGGATTTCAGGGGTGAGGACCATAAGGTTCTCAACTATGAGGTCAGCCTCACGGAGCTCCTCCGCCGGCCTGGTGGTGGTGAGGGCGATGGCTTTCATTCCGGCGGCTTTCGCCGCCTGAATCCCAGCCGGGGAATCCTCTATAACCACGCAGTTTTCGGGCTGGGCCATGCATTTTTCGGCCGCTTTGAGGAAGATTTCGGGGTCGGGCTTGCCGTTCTCCACGTCTTCTTCGGTCACCAGGGCGGTTATTTCGTGCTCAAGCTTCAGGGTCTTGAGGATTAGAGAGGCATTGGCTCTGGAGGTGGATGTGGCCACGGCGATGCGGAAGCGCTTCGCTTTGAGGTCCTGGATTAATCTCAGGAGGCCGGGCATCGGGGTAAGGTGCCTGTAAACGAGCTCCCGGTAGATGGCGTCCTTGCGCCGGCCAATTTCTTCCACCTTTTCCGAGGGGAGGCCTGGGCCGAAGAGGGTCCGGATTATCTCCTGATTGCGCATCCCGAAGGTGGCACGGAACTGTTCCTCAGTCATCTGGAGGCCGAATTCGGCCAGGGCCTTCTGCCAGGCCTGGAAGTGGTAAGGGGCCGTGTCCACCATGACCCCGTCCAGGTCAAAGATGACGGCCCTTATGGGGAGCTTCAGTTGCTGGATGTAATCGGCTCTGGCGGGCTGGGCTTTCACCGGGAGGAGGACGTGGAAGGAGCTTCCCGGGCAGCGTTCCTCATCGTAGCCGGGGCTTTCGGCCCAGATCTTGCCGCCGTGGGCCTCAATTATCCCTTTGGCGATGGTGAGGCCGAGGCCAGGCCCCGCCCCCTTGAAGTCGGTCTTGCTGGTGCTGTGGAACTTGAAGTCCTCAATCCTGTAAAACTTGTCAAATATGCGCTCAAGCTTATCGGGTGGAATCCCGATGCCCGTGTCCCTGACAGTTATGTGGACGAAGTCCTGCTCCCCCTTTATGAGCTTTCCGGTAACCGTTATGGAACCGCCGTCGGGCGTGTATTTTATGGCGTTGCTCAGGAGGTTGTAGAAGACCTGGCGCAGGCGCTGGGGGTCGCCCTCCACCAGGGGGAGTTCTTCCAGGCCAGCGAAGGAGAGGTTAAGACGCCGGGACTGGAGGGCTGGCTGGAATTCGGCCGCTAAAGACTGGAATATCTGTGGTATGGAGACAGGTTGCAGGCTGAGGGTCAGGACTTCAGCGTCAATGTAGGAAACGTCTATGAGGTCCCGGATTATGGATTCAAGCCTGGCTATCCCTTTGTTCAGGCCCTGGAGGATAGGGCGGATACGCTCTTTATCCTTGAATTCCTCCGAGGCCAGCATCCCCACGTAACCCTGGACAAGGGTCAGGGGTGTGCGGAGTTCGTGGGCGGCTATCCGGATGAAGTCGGATTTGGCTTTGTCTATGCGCTCCAGTTCTTCCTTGGCCCGCTGGAGCTCCTTAGTCCTTTCCCTTACCTTCTGCTCCAGGCTTTTGTTCAGTTTCTTGATGAGGGCGAAGCTTTCCTCGGTAAAGGTGCTGGCCATCTTCACCGTCATTTGGTCAAAGAGATCCTCGGCCCTGCGGAGGTAGTCCAGGGCCTGGATGGATGGGAATTCTTTTGTCACTTCTTCCCAGCAGGTCTTCTTGAGCTCCTGGGCGATGACCAGGACTTCCATCAGGTTGTATTCCCGCTTGAGGCGGTCCTTTACCAGTTGCTCCAGGATGGCATCCAGCGGGGTGGTATCGCCGGTCTCAAGGGCAGCGACGAAGGCATCGTAAAGGGCTTCTAAGTGGCGGGCCCCCAGTTCCCGCGTTGAGAGGAGGGCGTCGGTTCCGGGGCTTGCCTTCCTCACAGCCCTTATCCATTTGACCATCACGAGGTCTTTGCGCTCCCTGAGCCAGCGAGCCAGTTCCATTGAAGCCACCCTTTTCCCCTCTCAACCGTAGAGGCCACGCCAGTCGTTCCAGCGCACTTTGATTATGTCCTTAAGCATCCGGAGGGAATCCCTGATGGGGTTAACCTTGGTGTTCTCGCCATAATACCATTCCACGGGCACTTCTTTGACTTTATAACCCCTCTTGTGGGCCAGGAGCAACACTTCCACGTCAAAGGCGGTGACGGCCCCTCCCCTTATCTCAGCCGCATCATCTCCGTAAAGCCGAACTCGCCGGAAGAGGTCGTGGCCTGCTTCCCGGCGGAAGCCTTTGAAGCCGCACTGGGTGTCCTGGTAGTGACCCACTACTAAAAGCCTGACCAGAAGGTTAAAGATTCTCCCCATGAGGTGGCGGTGCCACGGTTCGCCGTAGCGGCGGGCTCCGAGCCCTTCCCTTGAGCCTATGGCCACATCGTATCCTTCCTGGAGCGGGCCCAGGAGCCTGGGCAGTTCCTCTATGGGGGTGGCAAGATCGGCGTCGGAAAAGACAATGTATTGGCCCCTGGAGGCCAGGACACCGGTCCTCACGGCGTAACCTTTGCCGCGGTGGTTGTTGCGGATGAGGCGCAGGTTAGGGGCGCGGGATTGGAAATCTTCCACTATTGCTGCTGTCCTGTCCTCGCTCCCGTCGTCCACCACGATGATTTCCCAGGAATAATCCTGCTTCCCCAGGTAATCCAGCACTCTCTCCAGAGTGCGGGGTAGCCTCTTCTCTTCATTATAAGCCGGGATTACAAGGCTAAGGAAGAGCTCCTCGGCCGTGGCTTCCCTCCTCTCCCAGTTTCCCCTTATGCTTTATACCGTCTCGGGCCCATTTTGTCAATTTCTGAAGGACTCTACCCCTCCTGGGAAGCCTGGAGGCGCCCCACAAAAAGGGGGGCGAAGCCTCCATGCCAGGAGGCCGTTTTTCGGACCCTGAACCGGAACAACCCCTGAGTTCACAGGGGGGGAGGATACTCCTGGCTGGACTTGCCAAAAAGGGCGGTTTGTATTATAATAAAAGGCGGAAAAGGGGCAGTAGCTCAGGTGGCCAGAGCACTCCCCTGATAAGGGAGAGGTCGGTGGTTCGAATCCACCCTGCCCCAAAGGGTGGTGGCCATAGCTCAATCGGTAGAGCATCGGACTGTGGCTCCGAGGGTTGCGGGTTCGAGACCCGCTGGCCACCTGAAAGGATGGGGCCGTAGCTCAGCTGGGAGAGCGCGTCAATGGCATTGACGAGGTCAGGGGTTCGACTCCCCTCGGCTCCATCGGGCCGCCCTAGCTCAACGGGTAGAGCGGGCGCCTCGTAAGCGCCAGGTTATCGGTTCGAGTCCGATGGGCGGCTAAAACCCTTTAATTACGCCCTCGTGGCGCAATCGGTAGCGCAGGCGCCTTGTAAGCGCCGGGTTGTCGGTTCGAGTCCGACCGAGGGCTTGATAAGCGGGCGTGGTGCAGTGGTAGCACGTCTCCCTCCCAAGGAGAAGGTCGCGGGTTCGAATCCCGTCGCCCGCTCTATGGATGGAATCACAAGGCCGCAAAAAATTGACCGTGCCCCATTTTAATAATCCCCTGGAGAGGTGTGAAAGTGCTTGAGTTTGAAACCGGCGTTGAGCTTCTCCCTCCCGATTTCTCCGTAGCCGAACTGGAGAGCAAAACTTTAAGCGAGCTCCAGGACATAGCCAGAAACCTCGGCGTTGTCGGTTACAGCCGGCTCAAGAAGAACGAGCTCATCCTGCGCATCCTCAAGGCCAGCGCCGAGAGGCAGGGCTACATTTTCGGCGGCGGGATCCTGGACATTACCCCGGAGGGCCATGGCTTCCTCCGCTCCAACCACTTGCTCCCGGGGCCAGAGGACATCTACATCTCCTCTTCCCAGATCAAGCGCTTCGCCCTTAGGCCGGGCGATTTCGTCATAGGCCACGTCCGCCCGCCCAAGGAAAATGAAAGATATTTCAGCATAATAAAAGTTGAAGCCGTAAACGGGATGGACGCCGAACTGGCCAAGACCCGCCCCCACTTTGACGAACTCACCCCCATCTTCCCCAACAAACAGATACGCCTGGAAACCCGGCCCGATAACCTCACCACCCGGCTCCTTGACCTTGTCGCCCCTATAGGGCGGGGACAGCGCGGCCTCATCGTCTCCCCGCCCAAGGCCGGCAAAACCACCGTCCTGAAGCACATCGCCAACGCCATCACCACCAATTACGACGACATCCACCTGATGGTCCTGCTCATCGGGGAACGCCCGGAGGAAGTGACGGACTTTGAGCGCTCCGTGGATCCCAGGGTGGAGGTGATCTCCTCAACCTTTGACGACCCCGTGGAGAACCACGCCAAGGTGGCCGAACTGGCCCTGGAAAGAGCCAAGAGGCTCGTGGAGCTAAAGAAGGACGTGGTGATCCTCCTGGACGGCATAACCCGCCTGACCAGGGCTTACAACCTGCTGGTCCCGGTGAGCGGAAGGACCCTTTCGGGCGGCATTGACCCCGCTGCCCTCTACCCGCCCAAACGCTTTTTCGGCGCAGCCCGCAACATCCAGGAGGGGGGGAGCCTCACTATCATCGCCACATGCCTTATTGATACCGGAAGCCGCATGGATGAGGTGATCTACGAGGAATTCAAGGGCACTGGCAACATGGAACTGCACCTGAGCCGCAAGCTCCAGGAAAGGCGCATCTTCCCGGCCTTTGACATTGAAAAGTCTGGCACCCGCCGCGAGGAGCTCCTCCTGGATGAATACACCCTCAACCGGGTATGGCTCATGCGCCGGATGTTCTCTTACATGGTCTCGCCTCCTCCCAGCGGCGCCGGGATGGATATAGCCGATGCCATGCAGGCTCTCCTGGACCATATGCGCAAGACTAAGAACAACCGGGAATTTTTGGAGACCCTGAACAAGTCCCTCGCCTGAGGCCGAAGGATGAAGAGGCTTCCCCCTTTCCTGGCCGCCGGGCTTTTCCTCCTCCTGGCGCTGGCCGAAAGAGCAAACTTTAACTTCACCAGCCGCTGGCTTGCCCTGCCCCTTTCCACTCCAGAAGCTTCCCTTGCTTCTTCCTCCCTCACTGCAACCGGCACGGGCGGCGGCCTGCAGGATGAAGCCCTCAGCCCATACCCTGTTTTCCACACCACAATCCAGGAAAAGCCCAGGGAAAGCGTCATTACTTACACCGTCCAGCCTGGCGATACGGTTTTTGACATCGCCAGGCGCTTCGGCATCACCCCGGAAACCATAATGTGGTCAAATCCGGACCTGGAGGATAACCCCGACTGGCTCCCGGTGGGGATGGAGATCGTCATACTGCCCGTTTCCGGGGTTTACCACACGGTGAAAGCCGGGGACACCGTTGAGAAGCTGGCCAGAGAATACAAGGTTGACCCTTCGGCCATAATAAATTTCCCGCTGAACAACCTCAAGTCCCCTTACGAGTTAACCCCGGGGCAGAAGATCATAGTGCCTGGAGGGGAGAAGCCCTACAAGCCGAAAGTTGTCCGCCACTACACGGGGCCGATCCCCGCTGGCGCGGCCAGGGGAACTGGAAGGTTCGCCTGGCCCATTGATGGTGCACTCTACATAACCCAGTATTACTGGCGTCTCCACCGGGCCATTGACCTTGGGGTGCCGGAAGGGACGCCGGTCTACGCTGCTGATTCGGGCTTCGTGGTATATGCTGGATGGAACGACCAGGGTTACGGGAAGCTGGTGATAATAGACCACCGCAATGGGTTCATGACTTACTACGCTCACCTTAGCGTGGTAAAAGTGGATGTGGGGATGTCAGTCCACAAGGGCCAAATAATAGGCCTTTCGGGGAACACGGGCAAGAGCACCGGTCCCCACCTCCACTTTGAAATAAGGCTTAACGGGGTTCCCCGCAACCCCCTCGGATTCCTGCCCTGATGGGTTACTCGTAAACTTTCTCCTCCTCCCTGTGGGCCTCAGGAGCATCGGCCTCCACATCCCGGCCTGAAGGCTTCCCTTCCAGGAGTTCCCTGTAGTATTCGTGCTGGATTATGAGGTTCATGATCTCGTTCGTCCCCGTCCATATCATGATGAGCCTCGTGTCCCGGAGAAGCCTCTCAACGGGGTAGACGGTGGTGTAGCCTATTCCTCCCAGGATCTGCATGGCGTGGTTCACTATCTGCCAGGCAGCTTCGGTGGAGAACTTCTTGGCCTCCGATACGAGCCTCCTCACACGGCCAGGCTCGTCCCCTGAATCTATGGCTTTAGCCGCCAGGTAGACTATACCCCTGGCCGCATCCAGCAGGGTTATGCTCTCAGCGACCTTGAAGGAGACGCCCTGGAAGGAGCGGATCTTCTGGCCGAAAGCCTTGCGCTTATCGGAGTAACGGGCGGCTATCTCCAGCGCCGCCCTGGCCATGCCGAGCGCGCCCGCTGCGCTCGTCATCCTCTCTGGAATCATCATGTGCCAGAAGACTTCGGCACCTCCGTTCTCCCTCCCGATTACGTTCTCGGCGGGGACCACCACATCCTTGAAATAACCCCTTCCGGTCCCGCCGCCCCTGGTCCCCATGAGGCCGTAGATGTATTGCACCTCCACCCCTGGCCCTCTTTCCACAATGAAGGCCGTCAGAGCCTGGTGGGAAGGAGCACTGGGGTCAGTCCGGGCATAAACGAGGAAGAAATCGGCCCCTTCGGCTCCCACGATGAAGCGCTTGTGACCGTTGAGAATGTAGTGGTCGCCCTCCTTCCGGGCCACAGTGGTGGTACCGAAGAAATCTGAGCCCCCTCTCGGCTCGGTCAGGGCCTCGGCGGCGGTAAGCTTGCCCTGAAGGAGCGGCCTGAGCCACCGTTCCTTCTGCTCCGGCGTTCCAAACTTGTGGAGGGCTTCCCCCACTATGCTGGGGAGGGAGTAAAGGCAGGCCAGGGATGTGCCCAGGACCCCAACTTCCTCAAGGGCGATGATCTCATCGGTCCAACCGAGGCCTCTACCCCCATATTCGGGGGAGAATCGGAGCCCCAGGAGGTTCCGCCGGGCAGCTTCTTCCACGAACTCCCGGGGATAGCGCACTTTATCAGCATCCATGTCCAGGATGAGCTGCCGGGGAACCCATTTGACGAAATCCCTTACCTCATCCCTCAGCCTCTTCTGCTGCGGCGTAAGGAGCGCTTCCAGCATGCTGCACCTCCGGGGAAAGTTTTCCGGCACTGCGCGGAAGATTTTAGCTCAGTTCAGGAGCCGAAGCAACTTTCCTTTTCCCAGTGAGCCTGGGGGTGTCCCCCCGCCTTTCCTCTTCTTTTCCCACCCCCGTTCCCTGCGGCTTAGCCGGTTTCAGGAGGTGCCACCTCGCCCCCAGTTTTTGTTTTCGTGGGGGGACACCCCCCACTTCCCCCCATCAGGGGGACTCCTCCCCCTGCACCTCCTGTTTTTTCTCTTTCACGGGGGTGGAGCCCCCTCCCGGTGGGCCTGGGAAGTGTCCCTCAGAATTGGGGGGTGCAGGGGGGCGAAGCCCCCATGCCGGGGGGCTACGGGGGGTGTCCCCCCCGTCTTTTCCCTCCCCTTTCTCAAAGGGGTAAAACAAGGGGCGAGCAGCCCCCTCCTGCAACCTGCCCACGAGGGGGACCCTTAACCCCGGCGAACCCTGAGCCAGCGAGGGTGGGGGACCATTTCTCAGGAGGACGAAGTCCCCTGAGCCTTTGCTCCTCCACTAAGAACAGCCGCACCTCGTGAAATGGAGAACGAAGTTGACCGATTCAGTCGGATTTGATAGAATAAAAGCGAAATCCGAAAGGAGGTGGTGGATATGGCGAGGGCCAATGCGCTGTTCACCGCCCTCAACCGGGGCGAAAAGATCAAAGCGCTGGAAATCTGCTTTGAAGACGCCGACGATAACCTTGAGGAGAAGAAATTCTGCTGCATCCTGGCTGAGAAGATAGGGATATCTCCTGAAAATGCCCCTGAGCCTTTGAAGGAGAAACTCTCCTCCTGTCCCGTTATCCTTGGGTCCTGAGCTTGTGGAAGGAGGGGGTGACGCCGGAGTCTGTGATATGCAGGACCTCCCACCCCCTTCGTGCCAGTTCATCAGCTATGAAGCGGCGGTGGCAGCGGAACCAAAGTTTCTCCGCGCACATGATGGCTGTTCGCTTGTGGTAAGCCAGGAATTCCAGCCTCTCCAGTCCCTTCTGGAACTCGTCGCTCTTTGTGTGTTCCTCATACCCCCCGGAGCGATAACCACCCAGTTCGTTCCCCAGCCAGACGTATTCTATCCCCGCTGCCTTTAAAGCCCTCTCCAGGTTCTCCCGATTGAACTGGGGGTTGAGCCTGGAATAGGGGAAACGCCTTACATCGGCCACAGCCCCAATTTTATATCCCTTCAGCAGGGCGATAAATTCCTCCAGCGACCGGTTGGAATGGCCCACGGTGTAGATGGTATCCAGCTCTTCCCTCCTCAGGAGGACCGAAACCGCAAGGCCTGCCCCGCACAGGAGGGCGAGCCAGAAAGGCGCAAAGGAACCCCACTGCCTTCTCACCACCCCTCCCACTCCTGGCGAGAGGGAGCCCAGGAGGCCTGATATCGTGCCCACGATGCCCAGGAAACTCCCACGGTATTCAGCCGGGGCCTGGTGGGCTATGAAAACGCTGTAGGCTATCCAGGCCAGCTGGGAAAAGGCGAAAAGCAGGAGGAGAACCACCCAGAAAATGGGGGAAGGCCTGAGGTAAGCCAGGAGCACCATCAGGGCAGGGAAGGCCAGAGAGCCTACTATCAGAACCCGGTCATCCCCGTAGCGATCGGTTATCCTGCCGGCTACCAGGCTTACCAGGGAGAGGGCTATGCTCCCCACGGCCATGGCATTGTTTATCTCCGGCTCGCTCCAGCCCCACCAGTCCCTGGCGTGCAGGGCGATGAAAGGCCCCCAGATGGTCAGGTTGTTGAGCCAATTTATGGTAACTGATGCCGCAAGGGCCGGGATGAAGGGTCTGGAGAAGAGCTCTTTCCAGGAAGCCGCTTTCCCCGACTGAGCAGGCCTGGGAGGCTCCTCTAAGAGGAAAAGCCGGAGGGGAGCGCACACCGCGGAGACCAGGGCTGTCCCGAGGAAAAGGAAACTATAGCCTGTGCGGTCCACAAGCCATGCCCCCAGAGCCGGCCCGGCCACGTAACCGAGGCCTGCCGCAAATTCAAACACCCCGAAGGCGCTTCCTGTGGCCTCATCGTCAGCCGATTCAGCTATGAAAGCGAGGAACCCCGGCCACTGGATGGCACCTATCACATTGGTGAGCACCAGTATCGCCACAGCTTCATACCAGGAAGGGGCGAAAGCCAGGGCCGCGTAAAGAGGGATAAAGAGGAAAGTGGGGAGGACGATCGCCATCTTCCGGCCGAAACGGTCGGCAACGATTCCTCCCAGAAACTGGGTAGCTGCATAGCTGGCCGTCATCAAAGTAAAGGCGAAGCCAACCTGGACATCCCCCGCCCCCAGCTCCCTCAGGTAAAGGGGCAGAAGAGGGGACCAGGTCATTGCACCGGTTAACATGAGAAAAGCTGTGCCCGAAAGCACCAGAAGGTTTCTGGAGAGGCGCTTTTCCGACCGCATACACAATAATACTATCATTGCCAGCCGTAGCAGTCAAGCCACGCTGGGCATATGCAAGGCTCTTCAATGATGCAAGGGGTGTAAAGGGCAGGAGCCCCCTTCCGGAAAGCCTGGGGTGTCACCCAAAAATCAGGGGATGCAGGGGGGTGAAGCCCCCATGCCAGGGGATCTTGGGGAAGTGCCCCAAGAAAAACAAACCCCCGCCCCCGTTCCCTGCGGCTCAGCCTGGCTTCAGGGTCCCACTCGTGCCCGGGTTTCAGGAGGTGCCAACTCGCCCCCAATTTTAGTTTTCGTGGAGGGACACCCCTCAATTCCCCCCGTCAGGGGGACTCTGTCCCCCTGTACCCCCTGTTTTTCCTCTTTCACGGGGTTGGAGAGGGCTCCGCCTCCTCCCGGGGCATGGGGAGTATCTCCCCCGTCTCTTCTCTCTTCCACAGAAAGGGGGATGCAGGAGGGCTTCGCCCCCCTGCTGGGGGGTGTCCCC
>DAOUBN010000187.1:0-4053 GCA_034432815.1 Anaerolineae bacterium
GAGGCAGAGCCCCCTCCACCCCCGGAAGGTTCATTTTTCCTGGGGGCACATCCCCCAGACCCCCGGGAGGTGGCAAAGTTCCCTCCACCCCCTTAAAGGGAGGAAAGCAGGGGGAAGTGGTGGATGTCCCCCCCACGAAAGCAAAAACTGGGAGCGAGATGGCACCTTTTGCAACCTGCCCACGAGGGGGCCCTGAAACCAGGTTTAGCCGGACCAAACAGGGGCGGGGGGACACCCCCCCACACCCAGGCTTTCCCACTACTTGCCCCAGGCAGTGTGTTGCTTCCCAGAAAGTTTGGGATTATAATTCCCCACGAAGGCAAAATTGGGGGTTAAGATGCATTCTGGCGTTCCCTTGCGGAAAGCAGCTGCCACTTTTCTGTGGAAGTATGTGGGGTTGCCGGTCCTTGCGGTTTTCCTCCTGGCCGCTACCCTCACCAGCTTTTACGGCGTAAACCTGACCATCCGCCGCCACGAAAGCATTGCTCAGTTCGCTGCCTTCAGGCTTCAGGGGGAAATCACCCAGCTGAGCAGGCGCCTCTCTTCAATCGGAGAGGATTTAGAAGGCAAATTACCTCAGGAAGCTGCTTACCTGCTCAACCGGGCTCTGGGCGAGGGCTTCTTTGATGGCCTCTACCTGGTGGACAGGAACGGGGCCGTTATTCTTTCAATGCCTTCCGGCTCCCCCCTTCCCTCCAGCTTCCCGACTGAGGGCTTCTCCCTGGCCAGGGCTCCTTCGGGCCGCACAGCCCTCTACATCGGCTCCAGAGCAGGGGACGGATTCCTGGTGGCGACCGTCAGCGCCTATCCCCTGGGAACTTCCATCGCTTCAGAACTCGCTCCCATCTACAGCGGCCAGCTCTTCCTCGCCGACGGCAACGGCAACCGCTTCCCCCTCTTCCCTCCGGGGCTGACTGAAGAAGCCTTGGAAGCCGATCCCCAACCCCTTCCAGGGGCAGGCCACCAGATCTACTGGGCCGGTGGCAACATCCTTGTCAGGGGGGTTTCACCCCTGGACGAGACTGGTATCCTCCTCGTGGCCCGATCATCGCTCCTGGAAACCGCTGCCCCCTTCTGGGCACTGGGGTTCGCTTCCCTCCTGCTGGGCATACCCCTCTGGCTCCTGGCAGTGCGCGTGGCTTACCGCCACATGGAAAGCGCGGTTATCGGCCCTCTGGAAGTGCTCATGGGGGAAGTGGAGGGCCTGCGGAAGAGCCGCCTCCAGCCCGAACTCCCTGACCACTTGCCCGGAGCCGCAGCCGAGGTGAACCGGCTCTTCTCTTCCTTCAAAGAAATGGCCAGCGAGCTCACCGCCGCTCATGCCGCCCTGGTTCGCTCCGAAAAGGAGAAAAGCCTCATCCTGGAAGGGGTATCGGACCTGGTGACCCTCCAGGATCCGGAACTCAGGATCCAGTGGGCCAACAGGGCGGCGGGGGATTCGGTGGGGAAGAAGCCAGAGGAGCTGGTGGGCAGGCGCTGCCACGAAATATGGCACGGAAGATCTTCCCCATGCCCCGGCTGCCCTGTGGTGGAAGCCCTGCGGACCGGCTCCTACCAGGAGAACGAAATCACCACCCCCGACGGCCGGGTGTGGTTAATAAGGGCAAGGCCCCTCAGGGACGAGAGCGGGAAAATCATCGGGGCCGTGGAGACCACCACCGAGATCACCCGGGTGCGCCGGGCTGCGGAAGAGCAGAAAGCTCTGGCCGACATCTCCCGGGCCCTCAATGCCGCCGACGTCCGGAAAGCCTTCCCCACCCTGGCCGAAACCCTCCGCCATCTCCTCAACTGCCAGAGAATCGTGCTCCTGATCCACGAAGAAGAAACCAGGACCTTCCGGATAACCAACCTCTTCTCGGATCCCCCGGTCCCGGAGCTCTACGATGGCCTGGCTTACAGGGAAGGAGACTCAGCAGCCATGGAGTCTGTGCTGGCCGGAAAGATGGATTGCACCACCAGCCTGGAAGAATTCTCCTCCTTCCCCGCAGAAAGAGCCCTCGTCCAGGCAGGATACCGGTCCAGGATTGTCCTTCCGCTGCGCTTTGGAGGCAGGACGATAGGAGCACTGGCCCTCCTCAGCACCCGCCCGGAGCCTTTCTGGGAGGGAAGACTCTCTTTCCTCCAGCAGGTGAGCGAGGTCCTGGCCATGGCCCTGGCAAGGGACCAGGCTTACCGGAGCGAAAGGGAGGAGCGCTTCTTCAACCAGATCCTGACCGAAACCATGGCCCTTATCCTCAAGGCCTCCTCCCCCGAGGAGTTCTTTGACCCGATCCTGGAAAAAGTGGCCCAGGCGATCCCGGGCGACGCCTTCAACCTGATGTTAGTGATAGGCGATTACGCCCAGGTGGTGAGCCACAGGGGGTATGAGAAGTGGGGGGTGGAAGAGAGGATGAACTGGCTTCACCTTCCCCTTTCCGACTACCAAAGCCTCCGGACCGTTCACGAGAAAGGGGAGCCCTTGCTCGTTCCGGACACCTCTTCCGCTCCATGGTGGGCGGAAATTCCAGGCTTTGAGTGGATCAAATCCTACATGTGCGCCCCCCTCAGGATCGGCGGGGAAGTGGTGGGGTTCCTGAATGCGGACGGAGCCAGGCCCTTCCAGTTCACCTCCAGGGACCTCCGGCGCCTCCAGGCCTTCGCCGATCACATCTCCCTGGCCCTGGAAAGGGCCAAATTGCTGGCGGAGCTGCAGGACTATTCGGCCCAGATGGAGAGGCTCGTCCGGGAGAGGACGGAGCAACTGGAGGCCCGCCAGGCCTGGCTTGAGGCCGTCTTCAGGGGCTCAAGCGATGGCTACATCCTCTTCAACCCCCAGGGCGAAATCCTGGAGATGAACCCGATAGCGTGGGTCTGGCTGCACCAGGCCACATCGCCCGAAGAGGCCGAGTCCCTCCGGAAAACCCTGAAAGAAATGGCCCGCAATGCCCGTTCCTACCCCGAAACCACCAGGGAGCTGGAAGCCGGCGACCTGCACATTAAGGCGCTGCCCCTTGAGCCGGGTTACCCCGGGGCCCTCGCCATCCTCCACGAAATCACCCACTTAAAGCTGCTGGACAGAATGAGAACCAAACTCATAACCGACATATCCCACGAACTGCGCACCCCTTTGTCCGCCCTGAAACTTTACGGCGAGCTTATCCGCATGTCCCCGCCTGAAAAGCGAGGTATTTACATTGAGCAGATCCTGCACCTTATAGACCAGCTTGCGGCGCTGGTGGATGACATCATTGAGATAGCGAGGCTGGAAACGGGCAGGGTGGAGCTCAGGCTCAGCCCTGTGGAGCTCAATGAGTTTGTGGGAAAGGCCCTGGAGAAACACCGCCTGGAAGCCCAAAAGCGCGGGCATCGCCTGGAATTCCTCCCTTCCCCCGACAACCCCACTGTAATGGCCGATTCCAGCCGCCTTGAGCAGATCCTGGACAACCTGTTGAGCAACGCCATCCGCTACACCCCCGACGGCGGACGGATAACGGTCTCCGTTGGTGTCTCCGAAGAAGACGGCCGCCTCTGGGGCGTCATGGAAGTGGCGGACAACGGCATCGGGATACCGGAGGACGAACTTCCCCACATCTTTGAAAGGTTCTACAGGGGAGAATCAGCCCGGTCCAGCCAGGTTCCGGGCACCGGGCTTGGCCTGGCCATAGTCAAAGAGCTGGTGGACCTTCACAAAGGGAAGATCAAGGTGAAAAGCAAAGTGGGGGAAGGCACCACCTTCACCGTCATGCTCCCCCTGCTCCTCCCCTCCGGCTAACCCTGCGAAAGGTCTCTGCCTCCTCCTGCAGCCCGCCCACGAGCGGGGGGTGCAGGGGGGCTGCGGGGGTGTCCCCCCGCCCTTTCTCTCTTCTCCAAAGGGGTTGACTCGGGGGTGGAGGGGCAAAGCCCCCATGCCGGGGGGCCTGGGGGATGCGCCCCCAGAAGAACAAATCCCCCGCCCCCGTTCACTCCGGCTTAGCCGGCTTCAGGGGCCCCCTCGTGGGCGGGGTTCAGGAGAAGGCAACTCGCCCCCATTTTAGTTTTCGTGGGGGGGGACCCCCCCCCTCCCCCCGGCCCACG
>DAOUBN010000188.1:0-7862 GCA_034432815.1 Anaerolineae bacterium
CCTGAAGGCGGCTAAGATCTGCAAAAAATACGGGATCGCCATCTGGGCCAACTACATGCTCGGAATTCCCACCGAAACGAAAGAAGAAGTGATGGAGACCATTTCCATGCTCAAGGAGATTGACCCCGATTACTACAGCCCTGCCTTCTACACGCCCCACCCGGGCAGCGACCTCTACGATTACTGCATTGAGCACGGCCTTTCCCTCATCACCAGCCACGACCAGTATCGCCGCAACCCCACGGAGATGAAGATCAAGGGGCTGGATTACGATTTCCTGATGTGGGCTCTGAAGGAATCTCAGCGCCGCAAGCCCTGGAACGCCTTCAAGCGGACCGTCCGCAGGCTCTGGAAGAGGTATGCCAGCCCCAGGAAGGCGGTGCGCAAAGCTGTTAAGCTGGCCAGGAAGCTGGTCGGAGCGCAGGCGTGATGACCAGGGTTTACCTCATAAGGCACGGGAGAACGGCCTGGAACAGGGATGTCCGATTCAGGGGACAGGTGGATTTGCCCTTAGATGAAGTGGGGGAAGCCCAAGCTGAAGCTATAGCGTTAAGGCTTAAAGATCGGCCCATAAAAGCCGTCTATTCAAGCCCCTTAACCAGGGCCCTGAAGACGGCGGAACCTCTGGCCAGAGCCCTCGGCTTGAAAGTGATAGCCGAGGAGGGGTTCACCGACATAAACTACGGCGAGTGGCAGGGCCTTTCCCCGGCCGAAGCAGCGGAGCGCTATCCTGAGCTATACCGGCTCTGGCTCGAAAGTCCCCACCTGGTCCGCTTCCCCGGGGGCGAGAGCCTGGACGTAGTCAGGGCGAGGGCCGAGAAGGCCCTCATGGAAATCCTGAGCCAGCACCCCGGAGAAGAGATAGCAATAGTGGGCCACATGGTGGTCAACAAATTGCTCCTCTGCGCCATCCTGGGGCTGGGGAACGAATGGTTCGGGCGGATAGAGCAGGACAATGGTTGCATCAACATCTTCGGCTACGATGGGTGCGGCTTCACCCTGTTCCTGCTCAATGATACCTGCCACCTGAATCAGGGCGCGCTCAACCTGTAAGAGCTAACTGGCTGGCCCTCCCGGTTGTATAAGGTGATTTCCCTGACCTGGTGGAGGATGGGCTTATCAAGGCCCCAGTAAAGCTCCGCGGGGTTGTTCTTGCCGGGGCCAGTATACAGGGTTACCGCCCCCTGAGGCCAGAGGAGGAAATCGGGGAAAACGTAAGTCAGGCTATCGGCGGAGAGGCGCCAGCCGGCCAGGTTCTTCACCTTCTCAGCAGCGCTGCGGATCACGATGGCCTCTTTGCCCTGCTCGCCGGGCTTTATCACCGCTTCAATGTATACCCCTTCTTTGCCGACCACAGGCGAGGGGACAGGGGTGGGGGTTGGCGGCCGCGTGGCCATGGGGGTGAAGGCCGGGGTCGGCGGCTGGAAGGGGAGGGTGAAGGTCGGCGTGGGCTGGGGCAATTCTCCTCCCGGTATGATCAACTGCTGGCCCGGATAAATAAGGTCAGGGTTGGCAATGGAGTTTATGCGCATCAGGTCTTCCAGCGAGACCCCGAACTTTTCGGCGATGCCGGACAATGTATCGCCTTCCTGAACCACGTAGATCCCCGGACGGGTTGCCTGGGGCTGGGGAGGGGCAACTGTCGCCTGCGCAGGGGTTGGAGTCGGAGTGGGCTGGATAACGTGGACGGGCCTCCTCCCCAGGGTGAAAACCACCACAAGGCTTATAACCAGAGAGACCAGAGCGTTAACGCAAATTATGAAAATCGCCTGCCTGCGGGTCATTCCCCCTCCTCCCTGGAGGAATTATACCTTACTCTGGGGAAAATGGCGAATGGCGAATCACGAATTGGCGAATAAAATGTGGTGCCTCATTCGCCATTCCTTTGACACCCCTCCCTTTTTGGGATACAATGGAAGGCGGAGGAACCGATGGGGCAGGTTCTTTACCGCAAGTGGCGATCCCGAACCTTTGATGAGCTTGTGGGCCAGGACCACGTGGTTCGCACCCTCAAGAACGCCATAAAGTCCGGGCAGATTTCTCATGCTTACCTCTTCGCAGGGCCCCGGGGGACAGGGAAAACCACCACTGCCCGCCTCCTGGCCAAGGCCGTGAACTGCCTCTCCACCGATCAGGATAAGCCCTGCAACCGGTGCGAGATATGCTTGGCCATAAATGAGGGGCGTTGCCTGGATCTCATTGAGATTGATGCGGCCTCCAACAGAGGGATAGATGAGATCCGGGACCTGAGGGAGAAGGTGGGCTTCATGCCAGCCCAGGCCCGCTACAAAGTTTACGTGATAGACGAAGTCCACATGCTCACCCCCGAAGCTTTCAATGCCCTCCTTAAGACCCTGGAGGAGCCTCCTCCGCACGTCATCTTCATCCTGGCCACCACTGCCCCCGACCGCATTCCCCCTACGGTCCTGTCCCGGTGTCAGAGGTTTGACTTCCGCCGCATCCCGGCAAAAGCCATAATGGAGCGCCTGGAATACATAGCTTCCCAGGAGGGGATTTCCATTGAACCCGAGGCCCTGAACTTCATCGCCCACCAGGCCATGGGCAGCATGAGGGATGCCCTGAGCCTTCTGGATCAGTTGAGAGCTTTCGGGGAGGGGACCATAACCCTGGAGCTGGCCAGGGCGGTTACCGGGGCAATCTCTCAGGAGACCATCGCCGAACTCGTGGGCTACCTGGCCAGAGGGCAGACCGCTGAACTGATTGCCCTCCTTGACGAGATCATAGACAGGGGGGCGGAACCCCGCCAGATACTTCAGGAGCTCCTGAATTACCTGCGGAACCTGCTCCTGGTGAAGGTCTCAGGTGATAGAGCTCTTGCGGACCTACCCCGCGAGGCTGTTGAGCGGATGAAGGAGCTTTCAAACCACCTCTCCACCCCTCAATGGGTGAGGATAATACGCCTCCTCAGCCGCACGGCTGTGGAAATGAGGAGTGGGCTTTCGCCCCAGCTGGCCCTGGAAGTGGCCTTCATAGAAGCTGTGGATGCCAGGCTTCAAACCCCTGCCCCAGCGCCTCAGGAGCAGGCCGGGGAGCAGCCGCAGTCTTCCAGAACAACTGCGCCGGAAGTTCCAGCCCATGAACTCGCTCCTCCCCGCCCTCCTCAGGCCGAGGATGAGGGTCTGGCTGTTCTGAGGGGGCAGTGGCCAGGGGTTCTGGCGGCGGTGAGGAAAGTGGACAAGGCCCTTGAGGCATTGCTGAGGGACTGTGAGCCCGTTTCGGTCGCGGGCAACACCGTAACCCTCGGTTTTTACTACCCCCTGCATCGGGAAAAGGCCGAAGATGACAAAAGGCGCGGCATCCTGGAGGAAGTGCTGGGCAAGCTCCTGGGGAGGCCGGTCAGGGTTAAGTGCGTCGTTGTCCCCAAAAAGAAGGCAGTAGCTGCTCCCCCGCGCCTTCCGGAAGACCCGGTAGTGAAAGTAGCCGTGGAAAGGCTGGGGGCAAGGGTGAAAATCCGCCTGGAGGATGAAGGAGGGAGCGATGTCCAAGAAAAAGGTTTTTAACATGATGGGGCAGATTCAGAAAATCCAGGAGGAAATGCTCAGAACCCAGGAGCGACTGGCCGAGGAGACCATTGAAGTGACTGCGGGAGGCGGGGCGGTCAAGGTGGTAATAGACGGCCACCAGAGGTTCCGGTCCATCACCATATCTCCCGAGGTGGTGAACCCCGAGGATGTAGAACTGCTTCAGGACCTCATCCTGGCGGCTGTGAACGAAGCCGTTGAGCGGTCCCAGGCTCTTGCTGCCGAGAGGCTTTCGTCAATTGTTGGGGGAGTGCAAATACCGGGTTTGAAGTTATAAATCATGGCCAGGCTTGCTGCGCCGGTAGCTCGCCTTATAAACGAATTCAGCCGTCTGCCCGGCATAGGCCCAAAGACGGCCTCAAGGCTCACTTTTTACCTCCTCAAGGCTCCGAAGGAGCAGGCTCTCGCTCTGGCTGAGGCCATAAGGGAGCTGAGGGAGAAAACCACTTACTGCGAAATCTGCTTCAACATCACCGACGAGAGCCCCTGCCCGATCTGCAGGGATCCCGAGAGGGACCACTCCACCATTTGCGTGGTTGAGGACCCGCTGGATGTCCTGGCCCTGGAGAGGACGGGAGAATACAAAGGGGTCTATCACGTCTTGCACGGGGCCATCTCGCCTGTTGAAGGGATAGGCCCGGAGGACCTGCGCATAAAGGAGCTTCTGCAGCGCTTGAAGGGGAAGCTGGTCCGGGAGGTGATACTGGCCACCAACCCCAACCTGGAGGGGGAGGCCACGGCCATGTATATTTACCAGCTCATCAAGCCTCTTGGCATCAGGATAACAAGGCTGGCCCGTGGCCTCCCTGTGGGCGGGGATCTGGAGTATGCTGATGCCATGACTCTGGCCCGGGCCCTGGAAGGCCGAAGGGAAATGTAAGCTTAGCCCCTGGCCTCTTTGAGGGCCCTTTCAATCCTTTCCAGCCTCTTCTCCCTGTCCCGCACGAAGCGCCTTATCCCTTCAAGGACCCAGTAAGGCGAGAGGCGAGCTTCTTCAATAACCTCTTCAACTGTGCCGCCGGTCCGCCACCGGTTATCCCAGTCGGCCGAGAGGGAATACTCCTCGGCCACTTTGTTGAAGAGCCACTCGTGCATGAGCCAGCGGGCCTGGGTGGTTATGCACATGGAATCCAGCTTATCCCCCTCCGAAAGGACCCGGTTGCGGTATTCCTCCGGCTGCATGGCGAAGAGCTCGGGGCTTATGGCCGCCACTATCTTGACGTTTAGCTTTTCTTCGTCCAGCTTCGGCAGGATCTTGATTATGCTCACCATCGCGCTGGTGCCCTGCACTATGACCGTGCCCATCTTCGGGAGGTCTGGCCGGTAATCCCTCACGATGTAGGCTCCTTTTGCGGCCTCAAAGTGAGAGGGTATGCCGAGAGCCTCCCGGTCAGGCACTTCTATGGCTGGGCGCGTGAGGTGCAGGGCTATTATGGGGGCATCGTGCTTGAGGGCTTCGCCCAGGACCACAGGAACTTCGTTGTGCTCCCATGGGTGGAGGTTTATTATCTGCCCTTTGGGGAAAAGCTGGGTGACGCCCGGAGCGAAGATCCCGAAGTGGGTGCGGGAGTCGTCGGCGGTTTCAGGGCCGGAGTGGCCGGCCACCCAGATCACCTTGCCGACTTTGAGCTGGCAGTCCTGGGCGAGCTGGCTGAAGAGCCTGAAAACCCCATACTTGAGGTAGGCGAAGGAGCCGTAAGTGGAGCAGGCTCCGTAGAAGCCGTTGAATTCCTCCCAGGGGTTTTCGGCGAAATTGACCGTGGCCATCCCCACCATTATTCCAGCGTTGGCGAACTCCGTTATCTCCTGAGGGAGGAGGACTCCATCGGGGGAGCCGTAGCGCTCATACCAGCCGTAGCCCGGGAAGTCCTCCCATTTGCCGGCGAATCCTGAGATCATCGTGGAGTCAGCCAGGTCGGCGGCGCAGACGATGAAGAGGGGACGGCCGTATTCCTTGTAGCCGAAGTAATTGACCCATGCTCCCCACTTGGAGAAGGCTTCCCTGTTGGCTGCTTTCGTCCCGGGGGGGACGAAGAGCTTTGCGGGGTAATTACGGTAATCGTATAGGCGGGGGTCCTTAAAGGGGTTAACCCTGCGGTTTATCTTCAGGGTTGGGATTTCCTCAGGGACAGTTTCGGCTATGGCGATGAGGGTATCGGCCAGGTAGTCCACCAGCTCCTGGTCCTGGCGCAGGACGTTTATCACCGCCTCCAGGTTTGCCCTGTATTGGGCCATGAGCTCTTCGGGGTCTTTGGGTGCTGGCTGGCCGAATCCTTCAAACTTCACCCCGTATTTTTCGGCGAAGGGCCGTTTGGTTTCCCAGAAGAGCTCGCTGTTTATGGGGTGTGGGGAACCGTGGGACTTATTGTCGTATTTGAGGTAATCCCGTCCTTTCCTGGTCCTGAACCAGGCGACGCTGGGGACCCTGTCCGGGTTGGGGCCGTAGAAGAGGTGAAGGAGGGTCCTGGTGACGGGGCCCCATTCGTTCCCCCGCATGGTTCCTACCACCCTCCAGCCGTGGGAGCCAAACCAGTGCTCGGGGGAGCCGTAGACGACGGAGGAGATGGGGTGGTCATCTATGCCGTAGTCGTTCCAGTCCACCAGGTAATAGAGGTTGTCAAGGCCCAGGCCCCAGGCGGAGTTGAGGGTCTCATGGGTGACGCCTGTGGTGAGGCCGGCGTCTCCCTCAAGGGCGATCACCTTGACGCCGTAAGCTCCGGCTCGCTTGAGGGCGAGGGCTTCTCCGGCCGCTGCGGGGGAGCCATGCCCCGACGGCCCTGTGTTGAATTTGAGGAAGAGGGTTTTCCCTTCCATCTCCGCGTGGCCTGAAAGCCCCTTGTTCCTCCTGAACTTGAGGAGGTCTTCCCAGTAGAGGGCATACTTCTCCGGGTTGGGGATGAGGTATTTGGGGTCGCCGGTCTGCTGGTATTTCACCCTCAAGGCTTCGTTGTAGACCGCGAGGGTTGCGTAGATCAGCGGGACTGTGTGACCTCCCACCAGGATGAACCTGTCGCCGAAGGCTTTTTCCGGGTGGCGTATGTCCCAGCGCATCACTCCGCTCAGGGTTGTGGCCACGAAGATGTGGACTTTGGAACGGGAGCCGCCGGGGTGGCCGCTCTGGCGGTAGTTGAGCATCAGGTCAATGAGCTGGTCTATTATGTCCTTGATCTTTTCCCAGTGGTGGAAGTGCCTGGAGAGTTCCTGATATCGGGCTTCTATGAAATCCATGCTCTCGCCCACGGCTTCACCTCCCGATGGCGATGTTGCGCCTCGGATTATACCCGGAAAGGCTGGCTGAGCCAAATGCCAAGGGAGGGGCTTTTCTTCCCAACCCGTTTGCTTTGGCCGCGCCTGGCTTCAGGCTTCCCTTCGTGGGCGAGTTCCAGGAGGTGCGAGCTCTCCCCCATCTCCCCTTTCATGGGGGTGGAGGTGGCATAGCCCCTTCCCGGGGGGCCTGGGGGGTGTCCCCCAGAAAAATCAACTGAAGGGGCGAGAAGCTCCTCCTGCAACCCGCCCGCGAGTGGGCCCTGAACCCTGGCAAACCCTCAGCCAACGAGGGGGGAGGGGGGTGCAGGGGAGCGAAGCCTCCATGCCAGGTGGTCTGGGAGATGTGCCCCAAGAAAAGCAAATCCCCCACCCCCGTTGCCCGCGGCTTAACCTGGCTTCAGCCTCCCACTCATGGACGGGCTTCAGGAGATGCCAGCTCGCCCCCATTTTGTTTTTGTGGGGGGACACCCCCCATTTCCCCCCGTCAGAGGGACTCCGTCCCCCTGCAGCCCTTGTTTTTCCCCCCTTTCATGGGGGTGGAGGGGAGCCCATTCCCGAGGGCCTGGGGGTGTCCCCCAAGGAGCACAAATCAAGGGGTGAGAAGCCATCTCTTGCAACTCGGCCGCGAGTGGGAGCCTGGACCCCGGCGAACCCGCAGCAAACGAGGGTGGGAAAAATCGGGGGGTGCAGGGGGGCGAAGCCCCCATGCCAGGGGGTTCTGGGGGGTGTCCCCCCAAAAAACAAATTGAAGGGGCGGGAAGGCCACTCCCGCAACCCGCCCACGAGTGGGATCTTGAACCCCGGCGGACCCCCAGCCAACGAGGGTGGGAAAAGAAAAGGTGGAAATACGCCCTCCACCCGGGTGCGCAGGGGCGCTGGAAAGCCTGTCCCCCCGCTTGCCTTGACATAGAACAAATGTTCTGATATAATTAAGCCCGAAGGATAGAAGAACCCAGAACCACAATGGTTATCCGGAACCTGAGCCATGAGGGGCAGCCTTGAAGTCCAGGCCAGGAAGATAGAGATGGTCCTGGCATCCCACAAAATCCAGGC
>DAOUBN010000189.1:0-7545 GCA_034432815.1 Anaerolineae bacterium
TTTGAAACGGTGGATAGGCGCTTTGAGGCCCTCAATGCCAGGATTGACACCGTCCACGACCGGATTGATGCCCTCAGGAAAGACATGGATGAGCGAATTGATGCTCTCAGAAAGGACATGGATGAACGCTTTGACTCCTTCCAGAAGGATGTCAATGCCCGGATTGATGCCCTCCGTTCGGATTTTGAAGCTTTCCAGAGGAGTGTGGAGGCAAGGCTTGACCTGATGAACGAAAGAATGCTTACCCAGGCCCGCTGGCTCGTGGGCTCCATCGCCATCCTGGGGACGGTGATAAGCATCCTCCTGGCCATAGGCCAGTTCATGAGGTGAAAATCCAAAGGGGGGGAAGCCATGAGGGACTTCACGGCCAGGCGCATCAGGGAAATACCTCCTTCGGGGATAAGGCGCTTCTTTGACATAGCCGCTACCATGAAGGACGTCATCTCCCTGGGGATAGGGGAACCGGACTTCACAACGCCGGAACCTATCATTGAAGCCGGAATAGCATCTTTAAGGCGCGGTGAAACTCATTACACCTCCAACTCCGGCATCCTGGAGCTGAGGGAGGCTCTCTCGCAGCACCTGAGGAGGCTCTACGGAGTGGACTACGACCCCGAAACAGAAATACTGATAACGGTGGGGGTATCGGAGGCCCTCCACATTTCCCTCCTGGCCACGGTGGAGCCTGGCGAGGAAGTGATCGTAGTGGAGCCGTGTTTCGTGGCCTATAAGCCGGCGGTCATCTTCGCCGGGGGCATGCCGGTGACGGTGGAAACAAGGCTGGAAGACAATTTTGAGGTCTCGGCAAGCCAGATTGAGGAGAAGATCACGCCCCGCACCAAGGCCATCCTTCTGGGTTACCCTAATAATCCCACAGGGGCAGTGATGAGCCGGGACAAGCTGATGGAGATAGCTTCCCTGGCGGAAAAATACGACCTCCTGGTGATTTCCGACGAAATCTACGATCGCCTGGTGTACGGAGTTGAGCATACCTGCTTCGCTTCCCTGCCAGGGATGAAAGAGAGGACAATCCTCCTTGGCGGGTTCTCCAAATCCTATGCCATGACGGGGTGGCGCATAGGTTATGCCTGCGCTCCAGCCGGAATAATGGCCCAGATCCGCAAGATCCACCAGTATGCCATAATGTGCGCGCCCACCACTGCTCAGGTGGCAGCCCTTGAGGCCCTGCGGAACGGCGAGGAATACGTCCGCCAGATGGTGGCTGAATACGACCGCCGCCGTCGCCTTATCGTGAAAGGGCTGAACGATATCGGACTGGAGTGCTTTGAGCCAAAAGGGGCTTTCTACGCCTTCCCTTCCATCAGGTCAACGGGGTTGAGTTCGGAAGAATTTTCGGAAAGGCTCCTCTACGAAGAAAGGGTGGCAGTGGTTCCGGGGAACGCCTTCGGCGCGTGCGGGGAGGGGTTTGTCCGTTGCTCTTACGCTACCGCTTACGAGAAGATTGAAGAGGCCCTGGAGAGGATGGAGCGGTTTGTGAGGAAGGTAATGGGCAGATGAGGGTTTACTTCACCTTTCTGGGATGCAAGGTCAACAGGAGCGAACAGGAGGCATGGGAGAGGGAAGCAGTGGCCCTGGGCCATGAGGTTGCCTCTTCCCCGGAAGAAGCCGATTTCATCGTGATCAACACCTGCACCGTGACCGGGGCGGCTGCCCACAAATCGCGCCAGTTAATAAGGAGAATGCACCGCCTCAACCCCTTGGCCAGGATAGTGGTCACGGGCTGTCACGCCGAAATAGCCCGGGAAGAAGTGGCTTCAATGGAAGGAGTCAGCCTTGTGGTAAGGAACTCCGAAAAGGAGTTCCTGCCCCAGATCCTTTTCGGAGTGAGGGCGCCCGATGCTCCTCCTTTGCCCCCATCCCCCGGTGCTACCAGGGCTTTCGTCAAAGTGCAGGATGGGTGCAGCAATCACTGCACATACTGCATTATCCGGATAGCCAGGGGCAGGGAGAGGAGCCGCCCCATACCTGAGATCGTGGAAGAAGTGAAAAGGCTGGCCGAGGCCGGATACAAAGAGGTGGTTCTGACGGGGATCCACCTCGGTGGATACGGCCGGGACCTGGGGGTTGGCCTGGCCACCCTGGTGAAGGCAGTGCTGGAGGAGACCCCCGTCCAGCGCCTCAGGCTTTCCTCCATAGAGCCATGGGATATACCTCCAGGCTTCTTCTCCCTCTGGCAGGACCGGAGGCTCTGCCGGCACCTACACCTACCCCTTCAGAGCGGGTGCGATGAAACCCTCAGGCGCATGGGGCGACGCTACACAACAGCCCAATACGCCCGCATTGTAGAAGAGGCCCGGTCCCTGATTCCAGATCTGGCGGTGACTACGGATGTTATGGTGGGATTTCTGGGGGAAACATGGGAGGAATTCCGCCGGAGCCTTGAGTTCGTGAAGAAAATGGAGTTCGCCCGCATCCACGTTTTCCCCTATTCCCCCCGTCCGGGAACGCCGGCTGCCGCCCTGAGGGGGCAGGTTCCGGGGAAAGTCAAGAGGGAAAGGGAAAAGCTTATGGCCGAAGTGGGGAGGGAAAGCGAGAGGGCTTTCCAGTCCCGCTTCCTGGGCCGGGTGATGGAAGTCCTGTGGGAGACTCCGGAAAAGCGGGGGGAGCTTTTCCTCTGCTCCGGCCTCACCGATAACTACATCCGGGTCTTCGCCCTCGCCCCAGAGCCCATCTCCAGCGTGATAGCCCCTGTCCGGCTGGTGGCCTTGAGGGAGGAAGGGGAAGCAGGCAGGGATTCCGATGGGCCAGAAAGAGGGGTCTGGGGGGCCTTTGAAGGCTCGGTTGTCCCGCAGGAACTGAAATGCGTGTCCTGATGGTGTCCAAGGCCTGCGTCCTCAAGGCTTACAGGAAGAAGCTGGAGGAGCTGGCCAGACTTGGAGCTGAGATGTTCCTGGTGGTTCCCCGCTACTGGCGGGATGAAAGGGGGGTCCTGTCCCTGGAGGAAGGGGCAGAGGGCTACAGGATGCTCGTGGATAGCCTCGCCTTCAACGGGAATTATCACCTCCATTTTTACCTGCGCCTGCCCCTTTACATCCGGGAAACCCGGCCGGAAATTGTCCACATTGACGAAGAGCCCTACAACCTGGCCACCTTTCAGGGGATGGCGCTGGCAAGGAGGATAGGGGCCAGGGCGCTCTTTTTCACCTGGCAGAATCTCTACCGCCGCTATCCCCCGCCTTTCTCCTGGTTTGAGAGATACAATTACCGCCACTCTTCCTGGGCTATAGCCGGGAACCAGGAAGCTGCGGAAGTGCTGAGGAGAAAGGGATACCGGAAGCCTGTAAGCGTTATACCTCAGTTCGGAGTTGACGAAGAGGCCTTCGCCCCCGGTCCGGCTAAAGAGGGAGCCCGGCCTTTCACGGTCGGGTATGTGGGGAGGCTTGTGGAGGAGAAAGGGGTGCACCTCCTCCTGAGGGCCATGGCCGGGATAGAAGGCGAGTGGGAACTCCTCATCCTGGGCACCGGGCCCAGGCGCGGGGAACTGGAGAAGCTTGCCGGTGAACTGGGAATCGCCCATCGCACCCGGTTCCTTCCCTTCCTGCCCTCTTCCCAGCTTCCCGATTTCTACCGCCGGCTTGACCTGCTGGTGCTTCCTTCCCTCACCAGGCCCAACTGGAAAGAGCAGTTCGGGAGGGTTCTGGTGGAAGCCATGGCCTGCGGGGTTCCAGTCCTGGGCTCCACCTGCGGGGAAATCCCCAACGTCATAGGGGATGCCGGGCTTCTCTTCCCCGAAGGGGATGTGGAGGCCCTGCGGGAATCCATCCTGAAGCTCATGGCCGACGAAGACCTGCGCCTCTACCTGGTCAGGAAAGGACGGGAAAGGGTCCTGGAGAAGTTCACCCAGAAAGCGATAGCCTCTCAAACCTTTGAAGTTTACCGCAGGATAATTGAGGAGGGTTGAAACATGGCCTCTGCGCCTTCTTCAAGATTAGGGATTGACGGCAATAGCCCTCTTGAGCCCACGGGTTGCCCTTCTCCCCAGATGACCAATCCCGGGATCATAGCCGAGACGGGAGCCAGCATCGTCCGCCTCAACTTCATCCTCGGCCCGTGGAATTCCCCGACCGACCGCTCCCTCTACTGCGGGAAAACATGGCTTGAAACCTACAACTACATAGTGGACGGCCTTCTCGCCAGAAACCTGGCCATATACGGATTGATTGGCCTGGAAGCGGTTAAGCCCGGTCCCGGGGACAATTTCCGCCGCAAGGCCCCTGGGCCGGGAGCCGAAGAATGGCTGAGGAAATATGTGGAGAATTTTCGGACGATCGTTGAGCATTTCCACGACCGGGTCTGGGCTTTTGAGCTCATAAACGAACCCAATAGCTGGTTCGGCGGGACCACGAGCCTGTTCCACCCTTACTGGATGGCCCGCATCCAGAAAGAGGTCTATCTGGCGGTCAAGCCATCCTTCAACGTGCGAATAATCTCCGGCCCCATCCTGGCCCACGACCTTCCCACCGGAGCCGACACCGGCGCTTCATACCTGCGCCAGATGTATTACTACGGGATAAGGGAACTGGGATGGGGGGAGGTGAAGGCTTCCCTGGGCTCCTACCCCCTTGACGGGGTGGGGTATCACCCTTACATAGGCCAGACCAGGGACAAGGGAACCGATTACATCCGCGACACCCTCCGGACTTACATCAACGCCATCTGGGAAAGCATAACCCTTTACGAGGGGAAATCCACCTCAACCCGCATCTACATCTCGGAAATCGGATGGGGTTCGGACCAGGGGGATGATTTCCAGGCAGCAGCCATGTCCACTGCCTTCTATACTCTGCTTAAAGATGAGAGGGTTAAGGCGATAATATGGTTCTGCCTCAGAGATTTCCCCGGCACCACCAGCGGCTTATACACCCAGGCAGGCCTCGGAGCTCTTGCCCGCAAGCCCATATATTACCGTTTTCAGGAGTGGGCCAGCATCTCCCGGACCCCAGAGCTTCTGGATGTTCCCCCGCAGGTGGGAAGGGACGCATCCGGGCGCATCTACTGGCCCATCATAGAATGCTACCTGAGGCACGGAGGGGAAGCGAGGCTCGGGCTACCTTTTGACAACGGCGGCGGGGTTCCGGTCCACCGGTGGGGGAATGGCTGGGTTCAAGATTTCAAAACGCCCGATGGCTCCTTCAAGTCCATTATCATGCTCAGGGATGGGACCTCAAAGGCCTGTATCCTCTGGGGGCCAATAAGGGATTACTACATCTACGAAAAAGGCGGGGCTGAAGGACCCCTCGGTTACCCGGTGGAGGACCCCACCACTGACGAGTGGGGGTTGCCCAAAGTCAGGTTTGAAAGGGGGACCATAGCCTTCAGGCCTGTGGCCTTTCTGGTTTAGCCAGAAGGAGCTGCCCGTAGGCCAGCATGGTGTAGAAGGACATGGCCAGGGCCAGAATCAGGCCGTGAAGGCCGTCTTTATACCCTTCAAGCTTGAAGTATCGCCTCCAGAACTCCCTCAGGGGCATTGAAATGGGGCTCCATGGCTTCGCCTTAACCCCCCGTTTCCGCAAAGTCCTGACCTCAAGGGGCAGGTAAGCCTTCTGGCGAACCGCAAATTCCCGCCATGTCCTGTAGTTGTAGTGGATGAGGTGATTGCTGAGGTAGCCGGTTTCCCCCTCAACTACCACGATCTCGTGCACTTCCCAGGCGGAATCGTAGCGGGCCTTTTCGGGGCGCAGGAGGCGGAGCTGCCAGTCCGGATACCAGCCCCCGTGGCGGATCCACCGGCCGCAGATGTAGTTCTTCCGGGGTATCCACCACCCGCAGAATTCTTCCTTTTCCACCGCTTCCTTTATCTCCCGGGCCAGCTCCTCCGGAACCCGCTCGTCGGCGTCCACAAAGAGGACCCAATCGGTCCGGACCAGACCAAGGGCGAAGTTGCGCTGCTCGGCGTAATTCCGGAAGGGGTGGAAGACAACTTCTGCCCCCATTCCCTGGGCGATCTCAACCGTCCGGTCAGTGCTTCCGGAGTCCAGAACCAGGAGCCGGTCGGCCCAGGCGAGGGTTTTCAGGCACTCGGCTATATTTTCCTCCTCGTTGAGGGTGAGCACCACAGCTGTGACTTCTTTCATGAGCCGATGATCCCTTCTATTGCCCTGTAAGCTTCCAGGCGCCTGGCCAGCTCTTCCGCCGGAATGAGACCCTTCCGGGCCAGACGGGAATCCTCCGCAGCCCTGAACCTGAGGCCTGCTTTGACCAGAAGCCGGAAAGCTCTGAGGAAAATAGGGCCCCTGTGCTTGGAGAAAAGCCGGTAGCGGCTCTTCCAGAGCTCCACCAGGGCTTTCTCCGGGAAGCGGGATGTGCTCCGGGCAATGTGGTGGATCACGCCAGCTTGAGGGACGCAGTAGACGAGCCAGCCGGCTTTCCTGAACCTGAGGCACCAGTCAATCTCTTCACAGTAGATGAAGAAGCCTTCGTCCATTAGGCCAACCTCTTCCACGGCTTTCCGCCGGACCATCATGGCGGCTCCCAGGGGGTGATCTATGGGGAAAGGTTTGCCCTTGCGGTAGAGGAAGCCGGGGTATCGGCCATTCAGAGGTGAAGAGTAAAGGCGGGGGTGGATGGGGAAGAAGTCAAAGAAGGTCTGGATCAGGCCCGGGAAACGGAAAGCCGAAGGCTGAAGGGAGCCATCGGGGTTGAGGAGCCTGGGGCTCGCCACTGCCACCCCCGGGTTCTCCTCCATGAAAGCCAGGAGGGTTCCCGTAGCCCCTGGCAGGACTTCGGTATCGGGGTTGAGGAGGAAGAAGTAATCGGGAGGGGAGGGGGAAGCCATGAGCTCTTTCATCACGAAGTTATTGGCGGCGGCAAAGCCCACATTCACTTCGCTGGCGTGAAGCCTGACCTGGGGGAACTTTTCCACCACCATGCTCTGGCTTCCGTCGGAAGAGGCGTTATCAAAAACCCGCACCTCGCCTTTCACCCCGGAAGCCGGTAGGTCGGCCAGGACGGTTTCAAGGCAGCGCTCAAGGTATTGGCGGACGTTATAGCTCACGATTATAACGGCCAGCATGGCTCCCCGGGGGATTATAGCCTCTGGGGGATGAGGTGTCAAAAATGAGCAATTTTTCCTGGGGGCACATCCCCCACACCCCCTGGCATGGGGGCTTCGCCCCCCTGCCCCCTCCGATTTTTTTCCCGCCCTCGCTTGCTGAGGGTTCGCCCACGTTCAGGGTCCCCCTCGCGGCCAAGTTGCAGGGGAAGGCTGCTCGCCCCTTGATCTGTTTTCCCTGGGGGGACACCCCCCAGAACCACCCGGGAGGGGGCTCCGCCCCCTCCACTCCCGCGAAAGCAAAACCAAGGGGTGCAGGGGGACAGAGTCCCCCTGACGGGGGGAATGGGGGGTGTCCCCCCACGAAAACAAAATTGGGAGCGAGAAGCCATCTCCTGAAACCCGCCCACGAGTGGGACCCTGAAGCCAGGCTCAGCCGCAGCAAACGGGGGTGGGGAAAAAGGAAGAAAGGGCGGGGAGACACCCCACGTGGCCCCCTGCCGTTCGCGTCGTCAGCCAACCTGCGCAGCCCC
>DAOUBN010000190.1:0-4206 GCA_034432815.1 Anaerolineae bacterium
GCGGCGGGGGTGGTCCCCCCGCCCTTTTCTCTCCTCCAAAGGGTTAGAGGGGGGTGGGGGGACACCCCCCACCTCCCCCCGTCAGGGGGACTCCGTCCCCCTGCACCCCCTGTTTTTCCTCTCATAGGGGTGGAGGGGGCTTTGCCCCCTCCCGGGGGTTTGGGGGGTGTCCCCCCAGAGAAAACAAAACAAGGGGCGAGCTGTCTTCTCCTGCAGCCTGGCCACGAGTGGGATCCTGAACGTGGGCGGACCCTCAGCAAACGAGGGTGGGGGAAAAGAAAGGGGGTGCAGGGGGCGAAGCTCCCTTGCCAGAGGCTGAGGTGGTGTCCCCCGTCCTTTTTTCCATCGGGAGGTGGTGGATATGAGGGTTTTGCGGGCCGTGGTGAGTTTTTCACTGTTGATAGGCGGGCTTTACCTCTTCATCACAGGCCTCTGGGCCGATGCTCTTGACCTCAACCGCTCGGTTTACCACCGGTATGGGGGCCTTATCGTGACCATTATCGCTGCCTTTCACGTCTGGCTCAACCGGAAAGCATTGCTTTCTTACCTGCGGGGTTTACCTTCCCCCCGCCGGGAAGAGGCTCGGCCTGCCCAGCCCCCGGAGGAAATCTCCCGCCGGGCTTTCCTTGTCGCCTCGGCTGCGGCCGCGGGCGGTTTCCTCCTGGGCTACTTCCTGCCCCGGCGGGCTCCGGAGATCGGCCCTTACACCGATGTGGGCGAGTTCTACCACCACTGGAGCAAGCCAGGATTCAAAAGCCTGGTAGGGAACCTGGTCCGGTGGGGAGAGCCAGCATCCCCTTTCAAGGAATATCCAGAAGCTCCTTTTATCCCCCTGCCCCGGCCCGAGCCGCTGGGGAAAATGAGCGTGGAGGAGGCTCTGGAGAAGAGGCGATCCATCAGGGATTACGCCCCTGAGCCCATCTCCCTGGAAGAGCTTTCCCTCCTCCTCCATTTGGCCGACGGGATAACACTGTGGCGCTACGGGATCGGCTTCAGGACAGCCCCTTCGGCGGGGTCACTCTACCCCATTGAAATTTACCTTGTGGTCAACCGGGTGGAAGGGCTGAAGCCCGGGATCTACCACTACAATGTGCGAAGCCATGCCCTTGAGCTCCTGAGGGAAGGGGATTTCCGCCAGGAGATGATTTTCTCGTGCGTGGGGCAGGAAATGCCAGGGGATGCAGCCGTGACCTTCATCCTGACGGCCATCTTCCAGAGGACCCGGTGGAAATACCGGGAGAGGGCTTACCGCTACATCCTTCTGGAAGGGGGGCACATCGGGCAGAACATCTACCTTGGAGCTACTGCCATGGGGCTGGGGGCCTGCGCCATCGGCGCTTTCCTGGACGATCCCGTGAACGGCCTCCTGGGGGTGGACGGGAAGGAGGAAGCGGCGATCTACATCCTCACGGTGGGCAAACCTCTGGCGGTGTAGAGGAGCCAGGCCCCGATCATTCCAAAACCTCAAGTTTTGCGATCCTGGCCAGCAGGCGTTTCAGCCCCTTGCCCGGGAAAGCCACCGTCACCTCTTCTTCCCCATCTCTAATCACACTCTCCACCACAACCCCTTCCCCGAAAACCGGATGGCGGACTTTGGTCCCCAGCCGGAAGGTCGGGGAAACAACGGGGGGAGGCGCTTCTTTCCTCTCCTCCAGTTCCAGGTCCTCGCTGTAATACCGGAGAAGGTAGGAAGGGATTTCCTGGATGAAGCGGGAGGGCTCCGAGGGGGAGAAGCTCCGGTGAGGGGAGCGGCGGAAGGTGTAGACCAGATAGACCCTATCCTTGGCCCTCGTTATCCCCACGTAGCAGAGCCTTCGCTCCTCCATCATCTCCTCCAGATCGCCGTAGGAGCGGATGTGGGGGAAGAGGCCTTCCTCCATCCCGATGATGAAGACCACCGGGAACTCAAGCCCCTTGGCCATGTGGAGGGTCAGGAGGACCGGAACCTCTGTCTTTTCCTCCAGGTTATCCACATCCGAGACCAGGGTAACCCCTTCCAGGAAAGCCGTCAGCCCCTCGCGGGGCGGGAGAGAGGCGAATTCCTCCGCCGCCCTGCGCAGTTCCTGGACGTTCTCCCACCGCTCCTCGCCCTCCGGCGAGCCGTTCCGCAGATATTCCTCATACCCGGTCTTTTCCATCATGTAATCCAGCAGGCTGAGGATGTCCTTCTCGTCGGCGGCCCTGGAGAGGTCTTCCAGAAGCTCCAGGAAGGAAACCAGCGCCCTGGCAGCCTGGGGGGAAAAGCCCATCCGCCTGGGGTCATCCCGGACGAGCCTGAGGACTTCGTAGAGGTGGAGGCCCCTGGAGAAGGCGATGTGCTGGAGCGTCTTCACCGTCTGGGGGCCGATTCCCCTCGGGGGCACGTTTATTATCCGCTGGAGACTTATGTCATCCATCGGGTTGAGGATGAGGCGGAGGTAGGCGAGCACGTCCTTTATCTCTTTCCTCTCGTAGAACCGGATCGCCCCCACCAGCTTGTAGGGCATGTTGTGGCGGACGAAGGCCTCCTCCACCACCCTGGACTGGGCGTTGGTCCGATACATGATAGCGAAGTCGCCCGGGCCATAGAGTTTCTTATCAATGAGCCGCTTTATCTCCCGGACAACGAACTCCCCCTCCTCGGCCTCGTCGTAAGCTTCATAGAGGATTATGGGGAGGCCCCTGCCCCTTTCGGTGTAGAGCTTCTTGGGGGTGCGGTGGGGGTTGTGGGATATCACGCTCTGGGCCGCATCCAGGATGTTCTGGGTCGAGCGGTAGTTTTTCTCCAGCAGGATGATCTTAGCTTCAGGGAAATCCTGCCGGAAGCGCAGGACATTGCGCCAGTCAGCCCCCCGGAAACGGTATATGGACTGGTCCTCATCCCCGACGGCGAAGAGGTTGCGGTGGACCCTGGCCAGTTCCCGCAAAATCTCATACTGGGCCATGTTGGTGTCCTGGAATTCGTCCACCATTATCTGGACGAAACGCCGCCTGTATTTCTCCAGGACCTGAGGCGCTTCCCTCCACAGCCTGACCACCGAGAGGAGAAGGTCATCAAAGTCCAGGGCATTGTGGTTCCGGAGGATCTCCTGGTAGCGCTCGTAGACCCTCCGCATCACTTCCTCCCAGTAGGTGGAGGGGTTGAAGTCGGAGGGGAAAATGAGTTCCGCTTTCAGGCGGGATATGGCCTGAAGGAGGGCCGGGGGGCGGTAGAGCTTCTCGTTCAGGTTGAGCTCCCGGAGGGCCTGCCGAACGGCACTGAGCTGGTCTTCTTCGTCGTAAATGACGAAGGAAGAAGGGATGCCTATCACTTCCCCTTCCCGGCGGAGGATGCGGGCGCATATTGCGTGGAAAGTGCCGACGGTTATCTGCTCCACCCTCTCCCCCAGGAGCCTGTAGAGGCGCTCCTTCACCTCCCTGGCCGCCTTGTTGGTAAAGGTAACGGCCATGATGGAGTGGGGGGAAAGGCCGCACACCTTAATGAGGTAAGCCGCCCGGTGGACCAGGACCCTGGTCTTCCCG
Source organism: Anaerolineae bacterium (assembly GCA_034432815.1). GTDB lineage: Bacteria > Chloroflexota > Anaerolineae > SpSt-600 > SpSt-600 > SpSt-600. The sequence continues at coordinate 3,502 of DAOUBN010000190.1, forward strand.
CTCCCGGGGCCAGCCAGCACCAGAACTGGCCCCTCTATCGTTTCCACTGCTTCCTTCTGGGCTTCGTTCAGGCCTTCCAGGAGGTCCATTGATAGCTCCTTCAGCGGTGGATGATGGTGCATTTCCCGGGCAGATGGCCCATGAGGGCGTTCCGGAGGGCCCCTGGCTCCTCGCCCGACATTATCACCACCTTGAGGCGAGGCAGTTTCTCCACCAGGCTCAGCATGAGGCCGACCTTCTCTTCCATGCCTCCCGTGACATCAATCCCGTGAGAGCCCCCCAGGGAACCCCAGATTGCCCTGCGATCGGAGGGGGTCAACTCAGGGATAAGCCTCGCCTCCGGGTCTTTCATGGGGTCAGAGGTGAAAACTCCTTCCACTTTGCCCACCAGGAAAATGGTGGATGGGCGGAGTTTAGGGGCGAGGTAGAAGAAGAGCTCATCAGTGGAGACAATGGTGGAACCCCGGACCTGGTCAAAGGCTACATCTCCGTAGATCAGGGGGACGAGGCCCCTTTCCAGCGCCCTTACTATTTGACGCCATTCCCACCGCATTATGCTTCCGTTGCGGCAGAGGACAGAGGCCGACGGCTGGATCGGGAAAGCCCTGATGCCTGCGGAAAGCATGGCATCGGTAACCAGGCGGTTCAGGCGAGCGGCGGGGGGGGGCCGCTCGGGGGACCACCACCCCCCCTCCCGCCCGGCCC
>DAOUBN010000191.1:0-4432 GCA_034432815.1 Anaerolineae bacterium
ACCCGCCCACGAGTGGGACCCTGAACGCAGGCGAACCCCCAGCAAACGAGGGCGGGGGAAAAAGAAAAGTTGGGGGGACACCCCCCACTTCACCCCGCCAGGGGGACAGAGTCCCCCTGCACCCCCTTTACTTCCGGGTTAATCTCCTTCAAGGGCCCTCCTGATCCTGTCGGGATAATCGGAACCAATGCAATCCACGCCCCAGGAGGCCAGGAGGCGAGCCGTCTCCGGATCATTCACCACCCAGGCGCTTACAGCGAGGCCGGCCTCGCGGGCTTTCTCCACCAGCTCCTTATCCACATAAGCGAAGTGAGGATGGAGAGCATCGGCCAGGGCATCCCTGGCTGCCCTGATCGGATCCACCAGCGCTCCCACGTAGAGGATGCCGGCGGCTATCTCCGGGGCGATCTCTTTGGCTCTCCGGACAAAGCGATGGTCAAAGGAAATTATCTCCACCTCGCCTTCCATGCCACACTCCTTCACAATCGCTACCGTCCTTTCCACAATATCCTCTCGCTCACCGACCCCCCGCTTGATCTCCACCACCACCGGGACCTTTCCTCTGGCCCAATCCAGAACCTCTTCCAGCAACGGTATCCTGACCCCGACAAACTCCGGACCAAACCACTTTCCCGCATCCAGATGGCGGATTTCCTCCCAGGTGGATTCTCCGATTAGCCTGCGCACCCCTGTGGTGCGCTCAAGGGAATCATCGTGGCAGACCACTATGCGGCCGTCCCTGGTTATGTGCACATCAAGCTCAATGATGTCAACCCCAAGCTCAAGGGCTTTCTGGAACGATGGGAAAGTGTTCTCCGGAGCATAACCTTTGGCCCCCCGGTGGCCGAGGATAAGGGGCTTTTTCTCTGCTCTGAGAGGAAACGGCATGGCTTTTCCCCTCCTGTCAGGAGTAGTATCCCCTGTACTGTGGGGGCAGCATGGCTGCTATTTCCCGCATAATTCTCTCCGTGAAACCCTCAAGGGCAGTCCTGTCCCGGGAGAAGGGTGGGGGCGCGATTGGCCTGCCGAAGGTCAGAGTCAGGCGGGGCCTCCTGAACCGCAGGAGTTTCTCCACCGCATCTTCGGTCCCTGTTATCGCCGCTGGGACCACTGGGGCCCTGGCTTTCATGGCCAGGTAGGCCACGCCGTTCCGGGCCTTCTCCAGGGCTCTTGATGGACTGCGGCGGGCTTCAGGCGCCAGGGCAAGAGCCTTCCCCCGGGCCAGTGCCTCCAGGGATAGGCGTATCACATTGCGGTCAAACTCATCCCGGCGCACCGGAATTACGCCATACAGGCGCAGAAGCTGTCCCGTCACCGGCACCCGGTAGAGATCGGCCAGGGCTATGCCCTCCACTTCCCTCGGGGCGAAGGCCACCACCAGGGGCGCATCCAAGTGGCCCAGGTGGTTTATGGCGATGATGACTGGCCCTTCCCGGGGGACATTCTCCCTCCCCTGGACCTCCACCCTGGTCAGGAGCCGGAAAAGGAGCCTGAGGAGCGGGATTGCAACCCGCCGGAACAGCTTCCTAAACATCGCCGATTATATCCATCACTTTCTGGAAGACCTCTTCTATGCCAAGGAAAGTGGTATCAATGACGATGGCATCCTCGGCAGGACGAAGGGGAGCGAGCTGGCGGGAGCTGTCTATCCGGTCCCTGTCCCGCATTATCTCCAGGACTTCCTGATAGGAAATCTCTTTGCCCATGGCCAGAAGCTCCCTCCAGCGGCGTCTTGCCCTCTCCTCCAGGGAAGCGTCAAGGTAAATCTTAAGGTCGGCCTCGGGGAGCACCACGGTGCCTATATCCCTCCCCACCATCACGATCCTCCCTTTGAGGCCGATGCGGCGCTGCTGGCCGGCCAGGGCCTCCCTGACCCCGGCATAGGCCGAAACGGGCGAAACGGCCCTGTCCACCTCGGGCCTCCGGATTTCCCAGGTCACATCCTCCCCGTCCACGAAAACCGAGCACTGCCTCCCATCCTGAACTGTTGGGGGAGTGACTTCAATGCGTATGGAGCGAGCGAGGGCGGTGATGGCCTCCTCATCCTCTACTGGGATGCCGCGCCTCAGGGCTATCAAGGCCACTGCCCTATACATGACTCCGGTGTCAAAGTAAGTGTAGCCGAGGGCCCGGGCGAGTTTCTGGCCCAGGGTACTCTTGCCTGAAGCCGCAGGTCCGTCTATAGCTATGATGGAAGGCTTCATGCCCACCTCCTTCGGAACCAATTATCCACATCAGAGCCCCGCTGGGCAAATCCGCCGGCCCTCCTTTTTGACAAAATCTCCTTCAAGCCTATAATTCCCGCAGAGGAGCGAGGGGAAATGCGCTACCTTGTCATCTCGGATATTCACTCCAACCTGGAAGCCCTGGAAGCAGTGCTGAGGGATGCCGAAGGCCTCTACGAAGCAGTCCTCTGCCTCGGGGACATCGTTGGCTACGGGCCGGATCCCAATGAATGCGTGGAGAGGGTCAGGGGATTGCCCTCCCTTTACTGCGTGGCGGGCAACCACGACTGGGCTGCCATAGGGAAGATCGGGCTGGAAGAGTTCAATACCGATGCCAGGTTGGCCACCCTGTGGACTCAAAAAGTGCTGACCCAAACCTCCGCCGCTTACCTTCAGAGCCTGCCCGAGGTGATTGTCCTTGAAGAAAAGCTGACCATAGTCCACGGAAGCCCCCGCTTCCCGATATGGGAATACGTCCTCACCTGCCCGGTGGCCCTGGAAAATTCCCGGCATTTCGCCACCCCCTGGTGCCTGATAGGCCACAGCCACATCCCCATGGCTTTTGCCCTCCGGGAAGCCGATGGCGAAAAGTGTGAATTCATCATCCTGGATGAGGACAGACCTCTCCTTCTGGACCCGGGCTTCCGGTTCATAATAAATCCGGGGAGCGTGGGGCAGCCCAGGGATGGGGACCCAAGGGCAAGCTATGCCATCTTTGATACAGAAGAAGGCGTTGTGGAACTGAGGAGGGTGGACTATCCGAGGGAGAAAACCCAGGCCAGGATGGAGGAGTTTGGCCTTCCCCCGCGCCTCATCGCCAGGCTTACCTTCGGCTGGTGATCGGGGCTTCCCGATTTGGCAAAACGCCCTGAAAAGGGTAGAATAAAGGTGATTTTCCCCAGGGAGGTGCGAGATGGCTTACATGATAACCGAAGAATGCATCATGTGCGGGGCCTGCGAGCCCGAGTGCCCCAACCAGGCCATAAGCGAAGGCCCCGACCGCTACGTGATAGACCCCGAAAAGTGCACCGAGTGCGTCGGCTTCTACAACGAATCCCAGTGCGCCTCCGTCTGCCCGGTCGGTGCCTGCGTCCCTGACCCCAACAGGAGAGAAAGCAAGGAAGAGCTCAAAGCCAAATACCAGAGGCTGCACCCCGGACGCGCCCCAACCGGGGGCTGGGATTAGAGAAAACATTCCAGCGCCAGATGCCCCCCTTATCCTCCCAAGTGCAGGGGATAAGGGGGGCAAACTGGTGATTTCGGCCTCCAGGCGGACGGATATAATTGCCTGGTATTCCGCCTGGTTCGTTAAAGCCATAAGGAAAGGGGAGGTTACCGTCCCCCATCCTTTCACCCGGAAGCTTTACACCGTTTCCCTCAGGCCGGAGGACGTTCACACTATTGTCCTCTGGAGCAAAGATTTCCGCCCCCTTATAGAAAACCGTTACGGAGTGCGGGACGCTCTTTCCATTTACGATCAGCTTTACTTCCACTTCACCGTAACCGGACTTGGAGCCACGCCTCTGGAGCCCGGAGTCCCTCCGTGGCAAGAAGCCATCAGGCAATTGCCCCGCCTCGTGGAGATCGCTGGTCATCCCCTCAGGGTAACGCTGCGCTTTGATCCCCTCATTTTCTGGGAAGAGGTTGGGGAAATAAGGAGCAACCTGCCCTTTGCCGAGCCTATCTTCGCCGCCGCGGCCGAGGCGGGGATAACTTCGGTGCGGTTCTCCTTCGCCTCGTTATACGGAAAGGTCAGGAGGAGACGCTGGAAATGGGTTGACCCTTCCCCCGAGCAGAAGCTGGAGATTGCATCCAGGCTTGTGGAACTTGGGCGCGCCTTCGGCTTGACCCTTTACAGTTGTGCCAGCCCGCTGCTTCTTAAAGCCGGGGCCCTGCCCTCAAGCTGCATAGACGGCAAGCTTCTTACGGCGCTTCACCCCAGGAGGCTTCCTGCTCCCACGGAAAAAGACAAGGGGCAGCGCCGGGAGTGTGGCTGCACCCTGAGTGTAGATATAGGGGCCTACACCATGAAATGTCCCTCAGGCTGCGTATACTGCTACGCTAACCCAATCAGTGGAAAGAGGGGGTGCAGGGGGACAAAGTCCACCTGACGGGGGAAGTGGGGGGTGTCCCCCCAACTTTTCTTTTTCCCCCGCCCTCGTTTGCTGGGGGTTCGCCTGCGTTCAGGGTCCCACTCGTGGGCGGGT
>DAOUBN010000192.1:0-1884 GCA_034432815.1 Anaerolineae bacterium
GGGGGATGTGCCCCCCAGGAAAAACAAGTTTTGTTTTTGTGGGAAGACACCCTCACGCCCCCCGTCAGGGGGATTATGTCCCCCTGCACCCCCTGTTTTTCCTCTCTCCATGGGGGTGGAGGGGGCGGAGCCCCCTCCCGGGGGGTCTGGGGGGTGTCCCCCCAAGAGAACAAATCAAGGGGCGAGTAGCCTCCTCCTGCAACCCGCCCATGAGTGGGACCCTGAACCCAGGCGAACCCAGGGCAAACGAGGGCGGGAAAAAATCGGGGGGTGCAGGGGGGCGGAGACCCCATGCCAGAAGGCTCCAGAGGGTCATCTTCTTCCGTTCACGCGCAGACTTCCGGTATAATTTAACCGAACAATCCGCCCGGAGGTAAGAGCAATGCGCAGGAACTTGCTGATTCTTGTTTTTGTTGCGCTCATCCTGGCCCTTCTCTCCGGCTGCGCCGTGAGCCCCCAGAGGCAAGAACTCCCTTCCCGCCCGGTGGAAATCTCAAGGACGCTGGCCGATCAGGCCTGGGAAAAGATCTACATGGCCCAGCAGCAGGAATCCTTCTCCCTGAGTTTCACCGAATCCGAACTGACTTCCCTCCTGGTCTTCAGCCTGGAGGAAAGGTTCAAAGAACACCCCTTGAAGGAGCCCAGGATATGGATTGAAAGGGACAGGGTAATTTTCGCCGCCACCGTTGTGGACATTGCCCCGCGCCCCCTGAACCTGGTAGCGGAATTCAGGCTTTATGCAGAAGGCGGAGCAGCCAGGGTCCAGATCCTGAAAGTTCTGGTCAACCGGAGGCCGCTACCGGCAGCGGCCCTCAGGACCCTATCCCGCATCCTTTCCGAAACCCTGGCGGAGGCAAAGCTCAGGCTTTACATTGAAGAGATCAGGTGCGAGACCGGGGTTATCTTCATCCGGGGGCAGGTTACTTCCTGATGGTAACAGGTGCCTTTACATGCTTTATCCTGACCTGAAGGCGGGTCAGTTTAATCCCCATCTCCCCTTCCACAAGCCCCTTGACGGCCTCCATGATTTCGGCGCTTTTTTCCGGGACGTTCACCTCGGGCGTCGTTGTGACGTTCAGGTCAATGGCTACCCCCTGCCCCCTCTTCCTCACCGAGGGCCTGACGTCCACCACACTTGAGATCCGGGCGACCGCCTGCTGGATCCGGCCGGCGATGGAACCGAGTTCCAAAAGGATTTCGCCCTTGTCGGCCCTGCTCACCCTCACCACACCCGGCCTTGAAGGGCGGAGTTCAAGGATCAGGAGAAGGAGACAGAGGAGGAAGCTCAGCACTGCCAGGACTATGCCTCCTCCAAGCCTCAGAGTGGGGTTGAGGCTGTCCAGAGTTCGGCCCAGGCCCATGAGGGCATTGATGTAGTTCGCCAGAAGCTCGCGGGGGAAGAGGAAGAAAAAGGGCAGGAGCACAAGGCCCGCAAGCAGGAGGACAACCACCACAATGCGGTTGAAGGTGTTCATAAACCTGCACCTCCGCTGGTTTTGTGGCAATATTATACCCCGGAGAGCGAAAAGGGAAAACCAGCCCTCTTGTTTCCCCTCTTCCTGAGGAGGAAAAGCGGGGGACACCCCTGGCCTTCGGTGCGGGGTTTCGCTTCCCTGTGTTTTTATTGCCAAGCCCCCTCCCCAGGTGGTATAATTGGTAGTGGGAATTTTGCAGTCCAGGAGGAGGAAAATGGTGGAAGTTACAGTGGACAGCATAAGGGTCAGCCTGATATCGCAGCACAGGGTGGTCGTGCTAAAAGAGGTGGGCTCAACCCGCTATCTACCCATCTGGAGAGGCCCCTTTGAAGCCGATGCCATCGCCATACACCTGGAGGGGGTTCAGGTGGCCCGCCCCCTCACCCACGACCTCCTCAAATCCGTGATC
>DAOUBN010000193.1:0-11673 GCA_034432815.1 Anaerolineae bacterium
TAAATGTTTTCTCGGGGTCACATCCCCCATACCCCCTGGCATGGGGGCTTCGCCCCCCTGCACCCCCTCGGGGAAGAAGCGGGTGGGCACCCCCAGACCCCCCGGGAGGGAGCGAAGCCCCCCACCCCTGTGAAAGGGAAAACCAGGGGGTGCAGGGGGACGGAGTCCCCCTGACGGGGGGAGGTGGGGGGTGTCCCCCACGAAAACAAAATTAGGGGCGAGGTGGCACCTCCTGAAACCCGCCCACGAGTGGGATCCTGAAGCCAGGCTGAGCCGCAGGGAACGGGGGCGGGGAAAAAGAAAAAGGGCGGGGGGGCACCCCCCGCAACCCCCCGGCATGGGGCTTGCCCCTCTGCACCCCCAATTTTCCTGCCCTCGCTTGCTGAGGGTTCGCTGGGGTTCAGGGGCCTCCTCGTGGGCGGGTTGCAGGAGTTGCCCCTTCGCCCCTTTGATTTGTTTTTGGGGGACACCCCCAGTTCCCCCTGGCCCCTGTTTTTCATCCCTCGCCCAGAGGTGTGAGGGCTTGCCTCAAGTTTGCCCGCAGTGTATACTTCTTGCCGCAAACGGCCTTTTTACCAGATGGGAACGGAAGGAGGTGGCTGAGATGGTCAAGCTGATCTACAGAGATAAGGAGTGGGAAGTCAGGCCTGGCATAACTTTAAAGAAGGCGGTGGAGGAAGTGGGCCTGCTCATTGAGGCTGTAATCCCGATTAAGGATGGCAAGCTCATCACTGAGGACACCGTCCTCAAGGATGGGGATGTGGTCAAGTTAATTGCGGTGATATCAGGAGGGTAAGATGCGATGCCGGAAGTGCGGGAAAGAGGCAGTAATAAACATGCGCCAGCACAGGCTTGCCCTCTGCCGCGATCATTTCATTGAGTGGTTCGTGGAGCGCACCGATCAAACCATAAAGCAATACAGGATGTTCCGGCGGGAAGACAGGGTCCTGGTGGCGGTTTCCGGCGGCAAGGACAGCCTGTCCCTGTGGGATGTCCTCCTGCGGCTGGGCTACAGAGCCGATGGCATGTATATAAACCTTGGGATAAGCCATCAGGGCTATTCGGAGGTTTCCCTGGAAAAAGCGAAGAAATTCGCTCAGGCCCACCCCGAGGCCGAGTTCCACGTTGTGGATGTGAAGGCTCTCTACGGGCGGAGCATTCCCGAACTGGCCAGGGAATCGGGGCGCGGGCAGAGGGTTTGCGCCCTCTGCGGCCTGGTCAAGAGGCACGAAATGAACCGGGTGGCCCTGGAGGGAGGATATTACGCCATCGCCACCGGCCACAACCTTGACGATGAGGCCGCTGCCCTTCTGGGGAACGTCCTGCGCTGGCAAACAGGCTACCTGGCCCGTCAGGGTCCCGTTCTCCCCTCCGATTATCCAGGGCTTGCCAGGAAGGTCAAGCCTTTCTGCCGGATGTATGAGAGGGAAACGGCTGCTTACGCCCTTCTCATGGGCATTGATTACATCTACGATGAGTGCCCATACGCTGTTGGTTCCACTTCCATTTTCTACAAAGGCCTCCTCAACCAGCTGGAGAAGAACTCGCCGGGGAGCAAGCTGAGCTTTTACCTCTCCTTCCTGCGGGCCAAAGAGGAAGGGAGAGTGCGTTTCAAAGAGGAAGAAACCCCTCCCCTTCACCCCTGCGAGAAATGCGGGCAGCCCACCACTGCGCCCGGCTACTGCGCTTTCTGCCGCCTCGTCCACAAGCTCCCGAAAGGAGCGGAAATCCCGGTGGAAGAGGAGGCCTTCTGACCTTCAACGCACATAAACTTTCCCCAGCAGGACCGCATCTCCCGGCTGGTTGGCCAGGGGAAGACGCTCTCCGGTTTGCCAGTTGTATAAGCCGATCTCAATGGTGTATTCCCCTGGCGGCGCATCAGCGGGGATGAAAAGCTGATACTCAGTTACTACCAGTTCCCCGGGATGCCAGCGGACAGTCGGATAACTCCCCTGTCCGGGTTCACCATCATCTCCTGTCACCAATCGCCCCTGAGAATCCAGCAGATGGGTGAAAATTGTCCAGTTGTTAGCGGGAGGGTTCTTCTCCGCTGTCCACCAGAGTTCAAGGTAGATGATGTCGCCAGGATGGTATTCGCAACAGCCGATGGGGTCGGCTCCCAGGAGAAGGATATTATCCTGCCAGCGGATATGCTCCTCCCAAAGGGGACGGCGCAGGGGGGTTCCCGCAGGGACATAAAAGACCTGAGCATAATTGTTGCCGTTCCTGTCAAAGAGCATTTCCCCGGCCCTGTAGCCCCCTTCAGGCCATAGCCAGGGTGCTATAATTTTGAAACGAAAGTCCTCGTAAGTGATCACCACATAGCGGGCATCCCTGTCGGGAGTGACAACCAGGACGCGCCGGGCATCAAAGGAGCGAACCCGCTTGTCCAGTTTCCCTGTCTAAATGAAGAAGCGCAGGGTGGGATGACTGAGATCTCTCGGGGTTATGTAAACGATGTCATCGGAGGGGGGATGAGCGGCTACATACCGGGCTACCTGTGTCAAGCCTTCGTCAAAGGCGTAAAAAAGGTCCGGGCAATGAATCCATCTGTAGAAAGAGGCCAGGCCACTGAAGCATTCGGCTGCCAGCAAAAGGGCCGTAACTCCAGCAACCGCTTTTGTCCTGCCGAATCTGACAAGCCTGTCCGCTCCCAGGCCCATGAGGATAAGAAGAGGGGGTATGGCTCCGGATGCCCTCAGGAAGTTGGGGGCCTGGCCGGTTAGCAGGGTGGGCAGAAGCATGACGGCAAGCCAGAGCAGAATGAATTTATGGACGCTCCGGTGTTCTGCCAGCGAGCTTATCAGACCGAGCGCGAAAAAGGGAAAAGCCCACCAGCTGAAAACCGGTCGCCCTGGGAGGTTGTGGCGTGGGTTAGTATCACCGGCGAAGAAGAACATTCCGGCTATCCGGCGGAAATTTTCAAGGAGGCCAGCGGAGGCTTCAGCTTCCCTTTGCCCTCCCGGGCCTAGCACAACCACTTGAGAAGCCCTGAGGAAGAAGTGGTTGGGATGGCGGATGAAATACATAAGAAGCGGCGCCATGACAAGCATCGCAGTTCCGGCAATTGTCAGGATCAAAAGCCACCGCCTTCTGAGCTCAGAGCGCTGGCGGAGCCAGAGCCAGATGATTATGGGCAGAAGGATCAGAGGGATAAACCGGTTGGCCAGGTAAGTGTAGAAGCTCAAGCCCCAGAAAATCCCGCTAATTATTCCCCACCGGATGCTCTTCAGCCTCCAGCTGCGCCAGAGCGCGGCGAAAAACAGGATCTCCAGAAGCACAAAGAGGTTTGCTCGGACTGCAAAATGGGAAATCATAGCATACCATGGGCTGGAGAGAAGGAGCAGAAGGGCCGTGGGTGCAATCCAGTTTGATTCTTCTGACCTTGGGAAAAGCTCCTGGATGAGCCACAAAAGAGCCGGAGCGGTGAGCCCCCACACGATCGCCACCGGTAAACGAACAGTCCATACATTGGGGCCGAGCAGACGCATAGATGCGGCCATGAGGTATATAAGCAACGGCTCCCGACCCGCATTTTCCGGGAAGAACACGGGCCAGCCCATTTCGTGCAGATGCAGAGCATCAACTGCATTGAAAGCTTCATCGTGGTGGAGACCCGCCGGTATATCCTTCACGCTTACAAGGTGAAAGATCCAGAGGAAAAGCCAAAGAATGCCTGGTGCCAGAAGAACCCCTGTTCTCTTCATTTCATCCCCCTGATAATTGTTCGTCCGAGATTTTACCGGTGAAGCTTGCAAGCCGCAAAATCCAGTCTTAGGTGCTTTTTGGCGATTCCAGCCCCTCGTGGTAGAATGTTTTGCAATTCCTGGGAAAGGGAGCAGAAGGGATGCTGGAGAAGTTGCTGGATAAGCTGGAGAAGGCTGAAAGGCGCTACGAGGAACTGAATGAGCTTATGGGTTTGCCTGAAACCCTTGCGAACCCGGACAAAATGGCGGAATATGCCCAGGAGCAGGCCGAACTGGAAGAACTCGTCCAGGCTTACAGGGATTACAGGAAGCTCCTGAAGCAGCTGGATGAGGCCAAGATTATTCTGGAAGAATCCGAGGACGAAGAGCTCAGGGAACTGGCTAAGGCTGAGGTGAAAGAGCTGGAAGAGAAGATAGAGGCAATGGAGAAGCGGCTCAAAGCTCTTCTTATCCCCAGAGACCCGAGGGATGAGAGGGATGTTATTGTGGAGATAAGAGCCGGGGCCGGCGGTGAAGAAGCCGCCCTCTTCGCCGCCGACCTCTTCCGGATGTATACCCGCTACGCCGAGAAGAAGGGCTGGGATGTGGAGATCCTCAGCGCTCATGATACCGGCCTCGGTGGGTTCAAGGAGGTGGTCTTTCAGGTTAAAGGCAAAGGAGCTTACTCCCGCCTCAAATACGAAAGCGGCGTCCACAGGGTCCAGAGGGTCCCCATAACCGAGGCCAGCGGCCGCATCCATACTTCCACCGCCACCGTCGCAGTTTTGCCCCAGGTGGACGATGTGGAAATCCACATAAACCCGGACGACCTGGAGATTGAGGTATACAGGTCATCGGGGCCGGGCGGCCAGCACATGCAGAAGAACGCCACCGCCGTCCGCATAACTCACATCCCCACCGGGATAACGGTCTCGTGCGAGAGCGAGCGCTCCCAGCACCAGAACAAGGAAAGGGCCCTGGCAATCCTGAGGGCCAAGCTCTACCAGATGGAGCAGCGCAGGGTAAAGGAGCAAATAGATAAGGAGCGCCGCAGGCAGGTGGGTACGGGCGAGCGCAGCGAGAAGATACGCACCTACAATTTCCCTCAGAACAGGGTTACCGATCACCGCATTGGCCTCACTTCCTACAGGCTGGAGGAAGTGCTGGACGGCGATCTTGACGAATTTATAGAAGCGCTGGCCGCCGAAGAACAGGCCCGCAAGCTGGAGGAGCTTGGCTCCTGATGCCCTATTTCTTCTGAGCTATGGCCTCTCTGGCCATGGCGATGAACTCTTCCACCCCTTTCGGCCCGAGGTCCTCCCCTGAGCGGAGCCGCACCGCCACTTTCTCCTCCTTCACCTCGCGGTCGCCCACGATGAGCATGTAAGGGATTTTCTCCAGCTGGGCCTGGCGTATCTTGGCCTGCATCCTCTCAGGACCATCGTCCACTTCCACCCGGAGGCCTTCTTCCCGCAGGCGAGCGGCCACCCTGTAGGCATAATCGTTGTGGCGCTCCGTTATGGGTATAATCCGCACCTGAACGGGGGAGAGCCAGACCGGGAAGGCCCCGGCGTAGTGCTCAATGAGCACGCCGAAGAAACGTTCCATGGAACCGAGCAGGGCCCTGTGGATCATGTAAGGGCGGTGTTCTCTGCCGTCAGGGCCTATATAAGTGAGGTCAAAGCGCTCCGGGATGTTGAAGTCAAACTGGATGGTGGTGCACTGCCAGGCTCTTCCCAAGGCGTCCTTTATCTTGATATCAATCTTCGGGCCGTAGAACACGGCTTCCCCTTCCTCCCTGCGGTAGGAAAGGCCTCGCTCCTCCAGGGCTTTGATGAGGGCACCCTCGGCCATCTCCCACATCTCATCGCTTCCGATGTATTTTTCGGGGTGCTGGGGGTCGCGAACGGAAAGGGCTATATCGTATTCGTGGAAGCCGAAAGCCCCCAGGAGGCGCATCGTCAGGTCAAGGCACCCCAGGATTTCACTTTCCACCTGCTCCGGAGTGCAGAAGATGTGGGCATCGTCCTGGGTGAAGCCGCGCACCCTCAGCAGGCCGTGGAGGACTCCCGAGCGCTCGTATCGGTAGACGGTGCCGAGTTCAGCCCAGCGGAGGGGCAGCTCCCGGTAGCTCCGGCGTCGGGATTTGTAGATCATGATGTGGAAGGGGCAGTTCATCGGCTTTATGTAGTAATCCTGCCCTTCAATGTCCATGGGGGAATACATGTTTTCCCGGTAGAAGCTGAGGTGGCCACTTGTCTCCCAGAGCCAGCTCCTTCCGATGTGGGGGGTGAAGACGAACTGGTAACCGGCTTTGAGGTGCTCCTGGCGCCAGAATTCTTCAATTAGGTATCGGATGAGCCCTCCCTTCGGGTGCCAGAGCACAAGCCCTGCGCCGAGTTCAGGGTGTATGCTGAAGAGGTCCAGATCCTTGCCCAGGCGCCTGTGGTCGCGCCTCTCCACCTCCTCCAGCCAGCTCAGGTATTTTTCCAGCTCCTCCCGGGTGGGCCAGACGGTCCCGTATATGCGCTGGAGCTGGGGGCGGCGTTCGTCCCCTCTCCAGTAAGCTCCGGCAACACTAAGGAGCTTGAAGCCATCCTCAGGTATCTGGCCGGTGTGCTCAAGGTGCGGGCCGCGGCAGAGGTCAGTGAAGGTGTCCTGGGTGTAGATGGTGATGATTTCATCCGGGGGCATTTCCTGGATGAGCTCAAGTTTATAGGGTTGGTCTTTGAACAGTTCCAGGGCCTCCTCGCGCGATATCTCCCTGCGGATGAAGGGGTGGCGGCCTCTTATGATTTTGCGCATTTCTTCTTCTATTGCCCTCAGGTCTTCGGGAGTGAGAGCTCTGGGGAGGTCAAAGTCGTAGTAGAAGCCATTTTCAATGGCTGGTCCTATGCCGAGCTTTGCTTCCGGGAAGAGTTTGAGGACGGCCTCAGCCATTACGTGGGAGGTAGAATGCCTGAGTTTTTCCAGTTCCTTTTCGTCCATGGTCCTCACCTCCTTGCTTATGGTAACAAAAAACCCCTCGCCTTTTGGGGCGAGAGGTTTTTTCTCCCGCGGTTCCACCCAAATTCTGCCCTGGCCCGGGCCAGAGCAGCTCTCATTGGCCGGTAACGGATGGCCTCCGGGGCTCCATACTGGCGGAAGGTAAACCTTCCTGCGTTCCGGAGCCCAGCTCGCGGGTGGTTTTCCCCGGGCCGATGGTGAGGGAAGCTTGCAGCCTGGGCTTCCCCTCTCTGACACCCTGCACCCGGGTACTCGTCCCGGTCGTCGCTTTTTTTGAAATATACACCCTTTTAAGCAATCTGTCAACAAGCAAAGGGGGGCTGCCTTTCCTCTGAAGCGGGAGGCCTCCTGGCGGCTCAAAAGCCTTATTTTCTCAGCCCCAGGGCTTTTCAATGCAGAGGGGCAAAGCCTTCATAGTTTTTTCATTGGAAAGCCCTGGTCCGGGCGCAGGCTTGCCGGGGGCTGGTCGCCATGCTAAAATTAAAGCGAAAGCTGGAAATTTTCGCCCATGGAGCAGGAAATGGATGAACTTGGAGTAATAATTTTGGCCGCCGGACTCGGCAAGAGGATGAGATCAAAGATCCCCAAGGTCCTGCAACCCATCTGCGGAAAGCCCATGCTGGAATATGTCCTGGAAACCGCCTCCGCCCTAACTGCCGATAAGCCTGTGGTGGTGATAGGCCACGGGGGAGAAGAAGTGGCCAGGTTCATAGGGGAAAGGGCTGTCCTGGTCCAGCAGGGGGAACTCCTCGGAACGGGCCACGCGGTCCTGAAAGCTCTGGAAGCTTTGCCTTCCTGGCCCTCCGCCACCCTTGTCCTCTACGGCGACATGCCCCTCTTCAGGAGGGAAACCCTGGAAGAATTAGTCAGGACCCACTTTGAGAGGAAGCCGGCCATAACCTTCCTGACCGTCCACTCCTCCGAGTCCATGGGGTTTGGGAGAGTGGTCAGGGATGAGGGTGGGAACGTGGTCAAAGTGGTGGAAGAGGCCGAAGCCACCCCTCAGGAAAGGGCCATCACCGAGCTCAACGTGGGGGTCTATTGCTTCCAGACTGGATGGCTTAAGGAACACCTCCCCCTGCTCAAGCCTCACCCCAGCGGGGAATACTACCTCCCTGACCTCATCGCCATCGCCCTTGAGGAAGGAAAGCCCGTCCAGACGGTCGCTCTGAAGGATCCGGAGGAGGCTCTCGGGGTTAACACCAGGGTTCACCTGGCCATGGCTGAAGCGGCCATGCGCCGCAGGATAAACCGCTACTGGATGGAGAACGGGGTCACCTTTGTGAATCCGGAAGCGACCTACGTGGAGGCCGGGGTGGAGATAGGCAGGGATACGGTCATTTACCCCAATTCTTTCATCCTGGGGAAGACCCGGATCGGGGAAGACTGCGTCATAGGCCCCGGAACCATCATAAGGGATTCCACCATAGGGAACGGCTGCATCGTGGAGGCTTCGGTGGTGGAGGGGGCAGTGCTGGAGGAAGAGGTGAAAGTGGGGCCATTCTCCCACCTTCGCCCTGGAACCCACCTCGCCCGCGGGGTCCACATCGGGAATTTCGCCGAGGTTAAGAACAGCTACATTGGCCCCGGCACCAAGGTGAACCACTTCAGTTACCTGGGCGACGCCACAGTGGGGGCCAGGGTGAACATAGGGGCAGGAACCATCACCTGCAACTTTGACGGATACACCAAGCACCCGACCGTAATAGAGGATGAGGCCTTCATCGGGAGCGACACCATGCTGGTGGCGCCGGTCAGGGTGGGGAAGAAGGCCAGAACCGGAGCTGGCTCGGTGGTCACCAGGGACGTCCCGCCTGGCGCGCTGGTTTACGGGGTCCCGGCGAAGGAGAAGAAATGAGCTATGCCCTGCTGTGGCTTTCAAGCCTGGCCGCCTTCTGGGCGAGCTTCGCCCTGAAGGATCTCTGGCTCAGGAAACACAGGGCCAGGGAAAAGGGCTGGCATTCTTTTGAGATCCTGGCCGGCGCATCCCTGCTTGCGGCGGGGGCGAGCTCCTTCAGGCTTCTTGAGCCCCTGTTCCCCCTCTGGCTGGCCATCCTGCTGATGCTCGCCCTTAACGGGGCCCTGGCCATAGCGCTCCGCAGCCTCGGCAAAAAATCCGCTGGCCGCCTCGCGCCCCTTGCAGGGCTTGCCGAATTCATCGCCCTGCTTTTCGCCCCTCTCGCCGCTTTCTACGGGAAAGCCGAAGAGAAGCTCGCCCTGGGGGAGCAATCGGATGAAATGATCTGCGTGCTGGAGGGGGAGAAGCGCAGGATCGTGGAAGGGGCGCTGGATCTGGAAGAGACCATAGTGCGGGAGATAATGGTGCCGCGGCTGGATCTGGTGGCCCTGAGGGCTGAGGCCACCATCGCCGAAGCGGTTAAAACGGCCAACGAGAGCGGCCACTCCCGCTTCCCCGCCTATGAAGGGACAGTGGACAACATAGTGGGCATAATCCACGTCAAAGACCTCCTCCGGAAGGCGTGGGAGGGTAAGTGGGATGAGGAAGTGAGGAACATCCTCCGCCCCCCTTACTTTGTCCCCGAGACCAAGAACGCCGCCGAGCTCCTGAGGGAAATGCAGCGCCAGAGGATCCACATGGCCATAGTGGTGGACGAATACGGGGGAACCGCCGGAATAATAACTCTGGAGGACCTGCTGGAGGAAATCCTGGGCGAGATCCAGGATGAATATGACCGGGAAGAGCCTCTGGTCAGGGAAGTGACAGAAGGGGAATACATAGTGGACGGCAGGCTCAGCATTGAGGACCTTGAGGAGATAATCGGAAAGGAGCTGGAGCTGGAGGGTATTGACACGGTAGGAGGCCTGGTGTATAGTAAATTTGGAAAGGTGCCTGAAAAAGGAGCGCATTTTCAGCTTGAAGGCTTTGATTTTGAAGTCCTTTCCCTGCTGGGGAGGCGGATAGGAAAGGTCCGCCTGAGGAAGATCATGGAGGAGAAGGGGGAAAATGAAAGTGGAAAAGGTGAAACAGTGGAGCAAGCCGGATAAGCTTAGGCTGCTGGACACCATTTCCGAAAGCGATGAATACAATGAAGAGCACGTCAAAGTGCTGGAAATCCTCCTGGATGATGAAGACCCCGACGTCCGGGCAGGGGCTGCCATGGCCATCTGGAATTACCCCGAAGTCCACTTCATTGACAAGCTCTTTGACCTCGCCCTGAACGACCCGGTCCAGGGGGTTCGCTCCCAGGCCATAAAGACCCTCGGCCGATACATTTACGAGGGCTCCGTGAACGAATACGAATTCTTCTCCTCCGACCCCTTCGCTGAGCTCCTCGGGCCGGAGCTGCCCCTTGAGGACTTCCTCAGGGTCAAGAATTTCCTGATCAACATCTTCCGAAGCGATGGCCAGCCCCTGGAGTCAAAGCGCTGCGCGGTGGAAGCCCTGGGCTTCCTCACCGATCCCGAGGTCCTTGACATAATTGAAGAAGCCTACAATTACCCCGATGTCCAGATGAAGGTCAGCGCCCTCTTCGCCATGGGCCGGAACAGCCATCACCGGTGGGGTCCCATCATCCTCAAGGAACTCAAAAGCGATGTCTACGATATCCGCTACGAGGCTGTCAAAGCGGCAGGGGAAGCTTCGGTGGAGGAGGCCGTCCCTTACCTCATTGAGATCGCTCTGTCCGAAAAGGACAAGGACATGCGCATGGAAGCCATCTGGTCCCTCGGCCTCATAGGCGGCGAAGAGGCCAGGAATGTGCTCTCCAGGCTCTGCGTTGATCCTGATCCCGACATCCGGGAAGTGGCCGAGGCGGCCCTTGAGGAGTGCGAACTCTACGAAGAGCCGGAAGATTGGCTTGAGGAATTCGGGGAAGAAGAGTGAAGGTTCTCCCTGGCCAACAGGTAGGCTCCTAAGAGCCCTGCCTCGTCCCCGAGGGCGGCGGGCACTATTTTGAAGTCCTCCAGAAATTCCCGCATTGCCAGCTTTCTGACCGTTTCCTCTGCAGGCTCCAGAAGCAGGCTCCCGACTTTCGCCACCCCTCCCCCCACAATTATCCTTGAAGGGTTGAAGATGTGGATCAGGCTGACAAAGCCAAGCCCCAGGAAGTATCCGGCTTCCCGGAAGACCTCCTGGGCCAGCTGGTCCCCTTCCAGGGCAGCCATCGCCACCTCTTTCGCCGTCAGGCTCTCAAGGGGCCCCTTCACGAACTCCGGGATTGAGGAGCTTTGCCCTTCCTTCATGCGCCTCAGGGCCTCCCTTGCGATGGCTGGCCCGGAAGCCAGGGCTTCCAGACAGCCCACGCTCCCGCACCCGCACCGCGGCCCATCGGGCTTGACAATGATGTGGCCGACCTCTCCTGCAAAACCCCTTGCGCCCAGGAGGAGGGAGTCGTTCACAATCACTCCCCCGCCTATCCCTGTGCTTATGGTGACATAAATCACGTTGGAGAAGCCTTTTCCAGCCCCGAGCCTGTGCTCGGCCAGGGCTGCCAGGTTGGCGTCGTTCCCCACGAAGGCCGGCGCGCCGAATCGCTCCGAAAGGATCGCGGCCAGGGGGACGTTCTCCCATCCCGGAAGGTTAGGAGCCGAAAGGATAACTCCTTTCCAGGGGTCCAGGGGACCCGGTGCCCCAACACCTATGGCGGCAGGCCTCCCATAACCTTTTGTGATTTCCTCAATGGCCGCTAAGATCCGGCCCAGAGTGGGCTCCAGCCCTTCGTGGGCGAGGGTGGGGAGGAAACAGTGGGAGAGAGGCTCTCCTTCCTCGGTGTAGAGGGTTGCCCTTATGTTGGTTCCTCCGAGGTCAACGGCAGCTATTGTCCTCATCTCATCCTCCCTGAATTCCAGAGCTTTTCAGGTGGGGGACACCCCCGCAACCCCCTGGCGTGGGGGCTTCACCCCCTGCACCCTCCGAATTTTTCCCACCCTCGTTTGCTGAGGGTCCGCCCGCCTTCATTATCCCACTCGCAGGCGGGTTGCGGGAGTTCCCTCCTCGCCCCTTTGATTTGTTCTTCTGGGG
>DAOUBN010000194.1:0-7959 GCA_034432815.1 Anaerolineae bacterium
GGGGGGTTGCGGGGGGTGTCCCCCCGCCCTTTCCTTCCTTTTCCCAAAGGGGCGAGAAGGCAACTCCTGCAACCCGGCCACGAGTGGGACCCTTAACCCCGGCAAACCCTCGGCCAACGAGGGTGGGAAAAATCGGGGGTGCAGGGGGGCAAAGCCCCCATGCCAGGGGGCTGCGGGGGATGTGCCCCCGCCCTTCTTCTCTTTTTCCCACCCCCGTTAGCTGCGGTTAAGCCGGGCTTAAGGGGCCCCCTCGTGGACAAGTTTCAGGAGATGCCACCTCGCCCCCAGTTCTTGTTTTCGTGGGGGGACACCCCCCCCACTTCCCCCCGTCAGGGGAACTCTGTCCCCCTGCACCCCCTCATTCGGACTTCCTCACCCACAAGATAGCCTTCCGCTCATCCCCCGGGGCGAGGGGTTCCCGGTAGAGGAGCCAGCGCAGGAGCCGGACACCCTTCAACTCCCCTATCCCGCATGTTCTCCTCACCCCAAAGCTCCTGCCCCGGTAATCTTCTCCGGGCACAATGGCTTCTCCGGCAGGGGTTATGATGGCCTCCGCTTCGGGCAGAGGCTGGCCTTTCCCAATGACCTTCAGGTTTGAAAAATCTTTCAAATACCACTCAAGCTCGGGGATCCTGCCTGCCAGGATCACACCGAGGGCAGTGGGATCGCCGGCGCGGTAACTGGAGAGCTTGCGGAGGGACTGGACCACTTCTCTCACATCGGGGGACGTGAGCTGGCAGCGGGGGAGGTGTTCTTCCAGGTAGGGGGTCAGGTTGAGGCCGCGGGAGAGTCTCGCTTCCCAGAGGAGCAGGATGAGGAGCAAAAGCGAGGCAAAGACCCTGGCCGGAGCCCTGGGGCCCTGCACCACCCCCAGTATCGCCAGTATAGTTGCGGTGCCGACGAAGGCCCCCGAAACCACCAGCAGGTAGCGAAAATCCCCCATCACGGTGTAGCCTGCGATGCCCAGAAATCCCCACACCCCGATGCAGAAGGTCAGACCCAGGGCCACAGCTTCCTCCAGGCGGAACTTTTCACGGAGGATCTTCTGGAAAAAGTTGTGGAGGCCGGAAGCGCTCAGGACCGTCAGGGGGAGGAGGACAGGGAGGAAGCCGGCAGGCCCGGTGAATCCCTCCAGGCTCGCCACAAGAAGGCCGAACCCCACCAGGGCCAGGAGGAAAGAGCATTCTTCCCCCCACAGGACTGCCAGGAGGAGCAGAGGCTCATAGAGGATCAGGGCCACCAGGGGCTGGGGGGAGAGTCGCCCGCTGAAGAGCCCTGAAAGCCAGGCGGCGAGGGTGTCAGCGGCGAGGCCGAAGCCAGGCGGGTAGAAGAAGAAAAGGGTGGAACTGAAGAAGAAGCTCGCCCCCAGAGCGAGCCAGAACCCGGCTTCAAGCCTGAGTCCCGGGCTTTCAGGGCTTCTTCTCAAAAGGGCCAGCAGGATCGCCCCTTCCCCTAACAAAGTCCAGGCCGATAGTCCTGAAGCCGCCGCCAGCCCCAGAGAGCAAGCCGCCCCGTAAAGCCATGGCAAGCTCCCGGTTTCCCAATACCGGAGGAAAGCGCCCAGGGCTGCCAGAAACGCCAGCGTTGCAATCGCCTCCCCATCAGCCAGGGAGGAGGAGAAAACCCAGAGGGGCGAGAAGGCCGAGATGGCCGCGGCGAGGAGGGCCTTCCCCTTTCCCAGGTAATGGCGGAGGGGGAAAAAGGCCAGGGGAAAGAGCGCCCCGGCCAGGATAGCAGGGAGCCTCGCGGTCAAATCGCCGGCCCCGAAGAGGAAGAAAACAAGGGCCTGAAGCCCCAGCAGAGCCGGGCTCAAGGGTCCTGATGGCTCAGGCATTTGACCCTGAACGAACTTCCAGGCTGCCAGCGCCCTCAGGGCCTCATCCTGACCCAGAAGGCTCTGGGAGGCGGCTCCCGCCCTCAGGGCGAAGGATGCGATGGCCAGAAAAAGATAGGCCAGAAGCTCAAGGTTCAGGCGATTGCGCAATTTCGACCCCCTCTCTCAGAGCTTTCCCTTTTTCCACGCACTCCTCAATAGCCTTCCCAAGGTCAAGAGGAGGAACTTCAAACCCGCGGACCCAGTAAGCGAAGAACTCCACATTCCCTGCTGGCCCCAGGAGAGGCGATGGCACAAGGCCCAGGGTGGAGAGGCCGAGGCTGTGGGCGTAATCCACAAGGCTTTCCAGCACCTCTTTGTGGACCTGGGGGTCCCGCACAACCCCTCCTCTGCCCACTTTCTCCCGCCCGGCTTCAAACTGGGGCTTTATAAGGGCCAGGATCTCAGCCCTCGGCTTCATCAGCCTGATGACGGGCGGGAGAACAAGCCTGAGGGAGATGAAGGAAACGTCTATGGTGGCCAGGTCAACAGGCTCGGGCAGGGATTCCAGGTAACGGATGTTCGTCCTCTCCAGCACCACGACCCTGGGGTCCTGGCGCAGTTTCCATGCCAGTTGGCCGTAGCCCACATCCACGGCGTATACTCTGGCGGCTCCGTGCTGGAGGAGGCAATCGGTGAAGCCCCCGGTGGAGGCCCCCACATCAATCGCCACTTTACCTGCAGGGTCAACTTTGAAGGCTTTGAGAGCGAACTCCAGCTTCAATCCGCCCCGGCTGACGTAAGGGAGGCTTCCTTTGACCTCAATTCTGGCTTCGGGCCGGATGAAAGTTCCGGGCTTGGAGACGACCTCTCCTTCCACCAGGACTTTCCCGGCCAGGATGAGGGCCTGAGCTTTCTCCCGGCTTTCGGCCAGTCCCCTTTCCACCAGGAGGGTATCAAGCCTCTTTTTCATGAAGGCTTCTCGGCCACCAGGATGAGGGCACCACCCTCCCTGACGGGCCCCCTCAGGAGCGGGATGAGGAGAGCCGTGAAAGCCTGCAGGAGGGCGATCCTTACAGGGGTGCGGTAAAGGAGAGAGAGGATCGGGAAAAGGGCGTTTCCCCAGAGGAAGGAGTGGGCCCAGAAAGCCGTTGCTTTCGGGGGAAGGATGTAGCGGAAACGGGTGAGCCTTAGCCCTGCCCTGAGGAGCATAACTCTCCAGCGGGAAGGAGAATACAGGTGGCGCATCCCCAGGATGCCGTTTATAGCTGTAGCCAAGGCCCGCCTCAGAGAAGAGAGCATGGGAGAAGCTCCTGCCTTCGGAGCCAGGATGTATCGCTCCAGACGGTGGCTCGGCACGCTGAAGATGAACTTTCCCCCGGGCTTAAGGATACGCCCCACTTCCTCAATGACCACTTCCACTTCCGGAATGTGTTCCAGGACACAGGCACTGAAGACGGTCCCGAAATACTGGTCCCTGAAAGGGAGGTAGCGGGCATCAGCTTGGAGAGGAAAGCGGTAAACCCCTGCTCTGGCGGCTTTCCTAAGCCTTCCCCTTTTTATATCAACTCCGAAGTCCAGAGCGAAGGGGAAGAGGAGGCGGGAGAATTTTCCGTCGCCGCAGCCCAGGTCCAGGACTGGAGGGATCACTTCTTCTTCCCGGAAAGCCAGGTATTCCCAGGTCTTCCAAAGGGCATTGTCGGGCGGTGCCGAAGAGAGCAATTCTTCAAGGACCCTTTCCAACTTGCGCCTCCAGGACCTTTCCCCCCGTCCCTCCCCGCTCCGGGGAAGAGGGTTCCTCTGGCCCTTTCCTGAAGCGGAAAAAGGGGGGACACCCCCCGCAATCTCCTGGCATGGGGGCGAAGCCCCCCTGCACCCCCGTTTTTCCCCACCCTCGTTTGCTGAGGGTTCGCCGGGGTTCAGGGCCCCCTCGTGGCTGGGTTGCAGGAGTTGCCTTCTCGCCCCTTTGATTGGTTTCTCTGGGGGGACACCCCCCCAGACCCCCGGGAAGGGACTTCGCCCCCTCCACCCCCGGTTTTTTCCCGCCCTCGTTTGCTCGGGGTTTGCCGGGGTTAAGGGGCCCCCTCGTAGGCGGGGTTGCGGGAGTTGCCCTTTCGCCCCCAATTTATCCCCTTTGGAAAGTAAAGAAAAGGCGGGGGGCACAGCTCCCTATGCTCCCATTTTCCCGCCCGTGGGCGGGGTAAGGAAAGGAGTCAGGCTGCCTCGTTTTCCTCAATGATGGTGTAAGAAGTGTGGATTGGGGCAGCTTTCTCAAGCATGGCACCAACGGAGCAGTATTTCTCGCGGGAAAGCTGGATGGCCCTCTTGAGGCCTTCTTCCGAAATCCCCCGCCCTTTTACGATGTATTCAATGTGGAATTCGGTGTAGACTTTGGGGTGTTCTTCCGCCCGCTCCGCCCTGACTTTGACCTGGAAGGATGTGACCTTCTGGCGCTGCTTTTTCAGGATGCTTATCACATCCATGGCAGTGCAGCCAGCCAGGGCGATGAGAACCAGCTCCATCGGCGTTGGCCCCAGTTCCGAGCCCCCGACCTCCTTCCGACCATCTATGAGGGCCGCTTTCCCCGATGATGTCTGCCCCACGAAGAGCAATCCGTCAACCCAGGTGACCTGCGCCTCAACCATTGCTTGCCTCCTTCAGGCTATTTTGAGGGAAGAAATGACTTCCCTGACCGATTTCATGTCCGGCTCCACAATGATGGGACTGCCGGCAGCTTTCATCGCCGCTCCCACGTCCTTAAGGCCATTGCCTGTGATGAGGACCACGACTTTTTCCTCCGGGGCAATGAGGCCCTCTTTCAAGGCTTTGACGAGGCCAGCAAACGGAGCAGCTCCCGCAGGCTCGGCGAATATCCCGGCCTCGCGCCCCAAGATCCTCATGGCTTCAAGGATTTCCTCATCGCTCACCGTGATGAAAGCCCCGCCGGTGTAACGGACTGCCCGCAGGGCTTTTATCCTGTCCCTCGGCATGCCCACGGATATGGAATCGGCTATGGTGCAGGGCTCAACGGGCTTAACTTCCTCCGTCCCCTCTTTCCAGGCATTGTAGAGGGCTGCGGAACCCTCCGCCTGAACCCCCAGAAGCTTCGGCAACCTCTCAATCCATCCGAGTTCCGTAAGATCCCTTAATCCTTTACCCAGTCCTCCGATTATGCACCCGTCTCCCACCCCAACAATTATCCAGTCGGGGGCCTTCCAGCCCAATTGCTCGCATATCTCGTAGGCGGCCGTCTTCTTCCCCTCAGAGAGGTAAGGGTTGTAGGCGGTGTTCCGGATATACCAGCCGTATTCTTTGGAGGCCTCAAGGCACAGGTCAAAGGCCTGGTCGTAAGTGCCGTCAACGGCCAGGACTGTGGCGCCGTAGATGAGGAGCTGGGCTATCTTGCCCTGGGGAGCGGTCCTGGGCACGAAGATCACGCACTTGAGGCCAACGCTGGCGGCAAGGCCTGCCAGGGAAGAAGCCGCATTTCCGGTGCTGGCCGCCGCCATGACCTCTTTGCCGAGTTCCATCGCTTTCACAATGCCCACGGCGCTCGCCCGATCTTTAAGAGAAGCCGTCGGCTGCCGCCCTTCGTCCTTGAGGAATAGGCCAGGCATCCCCAGTTTCCTTCCGAGCCTTTCGGCATGGTATAGAGGGGTCCACCCTACCGTCAGGGGAGAAACGGGGCTATCGGGCTTCACCGGAAGGAGTGGTTTGTATCGCCATATGGTGAGTTCGGGGTTTGAGGCAAGCCTGGCGGGGTCTACATTGCGCGCTATCTCCCTGTAATCATAGACCACATCCAGGATGCCATCATCCCCGTGGAGAGGGCAAACGTAGAGCACCTCATCCACGGCGTATTCCCGTCCGCAGAGGACACACTTGAGGCCCAGCACGTGCTTCATCTTCCACCTCCGCATGCTCTTACGAAAGCTTCAAAGATCTTCGCCATTGGATGCCCGGAGAAGTTCTCCGGATGCCACTGCACTCCAAGAGCGAAAGAGCCGGGTTCTTCCCTCTCAATGGCCTCCACGACCCCATCCTCCGCCCAGGCGACGGCCCGGAAGCCGGGGGCTACATCCCTAACGGCCTGATGGTGGCGGCTGTTCACCCCCAGGGATGAGCATCCCAGGATTGAAGCCAGCATTGAACCGGGTTCCAGACTGACGGCATGAGCTATGTGATCGGGCGGGTAATCGGGAGGCATGAAGCTGTGGGGGATGGAGCCTGGCCTCTGGCGGGATATATCCTGGAACAGTGTGCCTCCGAAGGCCACATTGAGCACCTGGATGCCCCGGCATATCCCCAGG
This sequence comes from Anaerolineae bacterium, assembly GCA_034432815.1. Lineage (GTDB taxonomy): Bacteria > Chloroflexota > Anaerolineae > SpSt-600 > SpSt-600 > SpSt-600. The sequence continues at coordinate 6,124 of DAOUBN010000194.1, forward strand.
ATGGGCTTTCCAAGCTCCATGAATTTCCGCGCCAGGAAGATCTCCATCCAGTCCCTTTCCTGATCCACCCGCACCAGCCATTCCGTCGGCTCCTCCCCGTAGAAGGATGGGTGGACATCTCCGCCCCCACAGAGGAGGAGGCCATCGGCCAGCTCGGCGATCCGGGCGAGTTCTTCCTTCCCCGCCGGGGGGATTATAATGGGGATCCCGCCTGCTTTCCTGACGGCCCCGGAGTAAGAAGGCAGTTGCCCCCACAGGTTGACCCTGTTGCCGGGGGAAATTTCGGCTTCAAAGGAGGCAGCGGGCAGGACGATGATGGGCTTGCTCATCGGACGGCCACCACAAGCAGGATTGAAGCCAGCCCTGCCATTGCAGCTCCGAAGTAAAAGGGGGCGGCAGGGGAAAATGCCTGCCAGAGGACACCGGCAATGAAACTTGAAGGGAAAGCCATGATTCCAACCGCGCTGTGGTATAGCCCGTAGGCGCTTGCCCTCTGAGGGGAGGGGACGAGATCGGCTACAAGGGCTCTGGCTACCCCTTCGGTGAGGCCGTAGTAGAGGCCGTAGGCCACATAGAGGAGCCAGATGTGCCAGGTCCTGAAGGCCAGAGCGAACCCAAGGTAAATGAGGGCGTAGGCCATCCACCCCGTTATTATCACCTTCCTGCGGCCGATGCGGTCGGAAACTTCTCCCGCTGGCGTGGAAACCAGGGAATAGAGGACGTTGAACCCTACCAGCATAAGGGTTATCTGGAGCACATTCAGGCCTACATTCTGAGCCCGCAGAATGAGGAAAGCATCGCTGGAGTTGCCCAGGGTGAATAGAACAACCGAGAGGAGGAAAAAGAGGAACCTCCTGTCAAACCCCTTGAGGGATAGGGGAAAGGGCGCTGAAGCTTCCTTCCTGAAGGGCCTGATTTCTGTAACGAAGAAGAGGGCCAGGGCCACGGCCAGGAAGCCCGGTATCATGGCCAGGAGGACGATGAGGCGGTAAGTTTGCAGGGATAGAGTCATGGCCCCCTTCTGGGTCAGGTAAACCACCAGGGCAGCGAGGGCCAGGCCCGTGACGGCTCCCGCCGGATCGGGGGGGGCCGGCCCGGGGCCGCCCCCTGCCGTATCGGCGGCGCGGTGGAACCCGAAAGAGCGCCCCCTGGTCTCAACTGGGGAAGAATCGGCCACCAGAGCATCCCTGGGGGAAGTCCTTATCCCTTTACCAACCCTGTCGGCGAAGCGTATCAGGAGGACCTGGGGCCAGGAGGTAGCGATGGCCAGGAAGGGCTTGGCTGTAGCGGAAAGGCCGTAGCCAAGAACTACAAGGCTTTTCCTCCTTCCGAGCCAGTCGGAAAGCCAACCCGAGACAAGCTTGAGCAGGCTTGCTGTTGCCTCGGCTATACCCTCAATCAGGCCAATTATGGAGGTTTTCACACCCAGGACATTGGCCAGGAAAAGGGGGAGGAGGGTCAGGCTCATCTCCGAGCTTATATCGGTGAGGAAACTCACCGTTCCCAGGACCAGCACGTTGCGGGTGAGGCCCGCGACCCTCTTCGCTTCCGCTGCCATGGGGATTCGCTCCGCTTTTTATGGGATTATAAGGCGACGGGGCCAAACTGTCAAAGCCTCATCTGGTGTGGAGGGGGGCGGACCACCTCCCGGGAGGTTGCGGGGGTGTTCCCTTGCCCTTTCCTCCCCTTTCTCAAAGGGGTAAATCAAGGGGCAAGAAGGCAACTCCCGCAACCCAGCCACGAGGGGGACCCTTAACCCCGGCAAACCCTCAGCAAACGAGGGTGGGAAAAAGAGGTGGGTGCAGGGGGTCTGGGGGATGTGCCCCCTGGAAAAAC
>DAOUBN010000195.1:0-4070 GCA_034432815.1 Anaerolineae bacterium
GGGGGGTGTCCCCCCAGAAAAAACCAATTGAGGGGCGAGCAGCCATCTCCTGCAACCCGCCCACGAGTGGGGCCCTGAACCCTGGCGAACCTTCAGCAAACGAGGGTGGGGAAAAAGAATGAGTGGGGGGACACCCCCCACTTCCCCGTCAGGGGGACAAAGTCCCCCTGCACCCCCTGTTTCATGGGGGTGGAGGGGGCAGAGCTCCCTCCCGGAGGGCTGCGATGGGTGCCCCCCCGCCTCTTTGCTCCTTCAATCCCTCACACCACCAGCATGGCCATGTCCCGCCCGAATATTCCAAGCCGATCGCCGTCGCGGAGGGGGTGGTCCAGGCTTGGCTCGCAGGTGGGGACGTCCTCCCGCACCCGCTGGGAGCGGAGCCAGGGGGCCATGGAATTGCAGGTGGTCAGGAGCCGGCCGTTCAGGAAGATGTGGGCGACCTCCTCCAGGGGGATGCCCAGCCGCGCCAGCGCGCCGCCTACGGTCTCCCCGGGCTTAAGCTCCAGAGGGATCACCGTCTCCCGATCGCCCCTTGGGTCGGGGCCAAAGCGACGCAATTTGCCGTAGAGCCGGATTTCTACCATAGGTTCTCGCTCCGTAAATAGATCGGGCCTAACGGTCCATAAAGGCCGCCTGGCAACTGGCATCCGGCGGCTATCACGACTTTGCTGTGTCCGGAGCCTGTTATGCAGCGTTTTATGCGGCCACCGCCATTCTCCTGAGTGAGGGTCTGGAATTCAGTAAACATAACGCCGTTATCGCCGCTGTGCATCAGCGGTTTGTCAAAGTAGAATAGGGCAAAGCCCTGAACTGGCTTTTTGAATTGCGCAGTGTGGGCGATTACGGCGGGCCAGCCCACATTTCTCCTCAGGAAGCAGGACAAGCGATAGAAACAGCCGAAAAATTTGTGAAACAAAGACCCTCTGCTACCCCCTGTTCCTCCGCCAGCCATCAACTTTTAAAATACCAGGGAAAAGGGGCACGTGTCTGTGACTAAAGTCCCTCCACAAACCTTCCCGACCACGGCTCCAGGACTTTTCAAAGTTCCAGCAGGTGGTGGGGGCGATGCCCCCTGGAAAGCTGCGGGGGTGTCCCCCGCCCTTTCTCCAAAGGAGGGACTCCGTCCCCCTGCATCCCCTGTTTTTCCCTCTCTTGCCCGGATCCGTGAGGGCTTTGAAAAGCCCTGGGGCGTGCACCCTCCAGGGCCAGGGGAAAAGGTCGCCGGTTTCAGGAGCGCCGAAAAGGTGTATAATTTTAAGAGCAAAACGGGGGACGGAGGTGGAGGATGGTTTTCCCGGAAGCTATTGTTGAAGAGGCCCTCAGAAAGATAAGGACGCACCTTGAGGAGGGGAACTGGGAAGCAGCTATCGGGGTTCTGGAATCCCTCCGCCCTCCAGACCAGGCCGAGGTCGTCTCCGAACTCCCCCTGGAGCAGCAGGAGACCATCCTCCCCAGAATGGACGCAGAGATTTCCGCCGATATCCTTGAGGAGATGGAGGAGGAAGAGGCCATCGCCATCGCCTCCCGCCTCAGGACCGAGGACCTCGCCCGCATCCTGGATGAAATGGAGCCCGATGACGCCGCCGACCTCATAGGGGACCTGCCCCCTGAAAAAGCCGCCGAAGCCCTCAAAGCCATGAAGGAAACAGAAGAGGTGGTCCCCCTCCTCCGCTACCCCGATGATACCGCTGGTGGAAGAATGATCCCCGTCCCCATAACCCTCAACTCCGAGATGACAGTTGAGGAAGCCCTGGAGAAAATCCGCCTCTACGCCCCCGATTCGGATGTCATCTATTACCTCTTCGTGGTGGACAGGAACCTCAAGCTGGTGGGAGTTGTGAGCCTCCGCCGGCTCATAACCGCCGGCCTCCACGAGCGCATTGAGGACATAATGGACCGCAATGTGATCTACGTAAACCACTTTGCCGACCAGGAAGAGTGCGCCAGGCTCCTCTACCGCTACGAGCTCCTGGCCCTCCCCGTGGTGGACGATGAGGGGCGCTTGCTGGGGATGGTGACCGCCAACGAGGTCCTGGACGTCGTGGCCGAGGAGACCACGGAAGATATCCACCTGATGGGCGGCGCAGGCCCCCTGCGGGAGCCCTACCTCACCGCCAGGGTATTCCCCATCATCCGGAGGAGATTTGTCTGGCTCCTGATGCTCTTCATCGCCGAGCTATACACCGGAAGCGTCCTGAGGTTCTTCCACAGCGAACTGGAAAAGGCCATAGCCCTGAGCTATTTCATCCCGCTCCTTATAGGCACGGGCGGAAACGCAGGCTCCCAGTCTGCCTCCACCATAATAAGGGCCCTGGCTCTGGGAGAGGTGAGGTTCAGGGATCTGCTAAGGGTGCTCTTCAAGGAAATCTCCATCGGGATTGTCCTGGGGCTTGGGATAGGCCTGGCGGGCTTCCTCAGGGGCCTAACCTGGGGTTCGGGCCTGGCCCTCTCAGTAACAGTCGGGATCGCTCAGTTCTGCATAATCATCTGGGCCAACACCGTGGGCTCCTTCTTCCCCCTCATAGCGGCCAGGATCGGCCTGGACCCGGCGGTCCTATCGGCCCCCTTCGTCACCACGCTGGTGGACGGGACAGGCTTGCTTATATACCTGCTCATCGCTAAAATCATACTGGGAATCTGAGCTATGGAGAAAAGGGAAGCGGCTTTAGCCTCCGTCATCGGAGGCGGGGTTCTCACCCTCCTCAAACTTGCCGTGGGGCTTGTCACCGGAAGCCTCGGGATACTATCGGAAGCGCTCCACTCCGGGCTTGATTTCGCCGCCGCACTCATGGCCTTCTTCGCCGTCCGTCTGGCCGACAAGCCCCCAGACAGGACCCACCATTACGGGCACCACAAGGCGGAAAGCCTCTCCGCCCTGGCCGAAACCTTCCTCCTCTTCCTGACTTCTGCCTGGGTGGTTCAGGAAGCCATCGCCCGCCTCAGGGGAAAAGAAGCCCACTTCACCGTCACAGGTTATTCCCTCGGCGTCATGGCCCTTTCAGTAGCGACGGCCTCCTCCCTCAGCTTCATCCTCAGCCGCACGGCCCAGAAGCACCAGAGCCAGGCCCTCAAAGCCGATGCCCTGCACTATACAAGCGATATCTTCAGTTCCATGGTGGTGCTCCTGGGGCTGATCATGGCCAGGTTCGGGATGAAGTGGGCCGACCCCGTCGCCGCCCTGATCGTGGCGGTTCTGGTGGTGGTGGCAGGGGTGCGCCTCAGCCGGGAGGCCATAAACACCCTGATGGACCGGACCCCCGAAGGGCTTGCGGAAAGGATAACCCGGGAGGTCCTCACAGTCCCCGGAGTGCTTGCGGTGAACAGGATCCGGGCCAGGGAAGCCGGTAAAAAGGTCTTCGTTGACATTGAGGTGGGAGTGAAAAGGAGCTATTCCCTGGAGGAAAGCCACTCTATTGCCCGGGAGGTTGAAGAAGCCATCCGCTCCCTCATCCCCGAAGGGGACGTGGTGGTCCACCCGGAGCCTATGGCCGATGAAAGCGAGAGCCTGTATGAGAAGGTCCAGGCCCTCGCTTCCCGGGCCGGCATGAAGGCCCACAGCCTTAACTTCCACGAGCACGGGACAGGCAAGATCCTGGAGATGCACATTGAGGTTCCCGCTCACTGGCCTCTGGAGCAGGCCCATAAAGAGGTGACGGAACTGGAGGAGAGGTTGGCTTCCGAGCTGGAGCCCGGCGTGGACATAGTAACTCACATAGAACCCCAGATGGAGGACGAAACCCCTTCTCGCCCGCTATCGCCCATTAGCCTCAGGGCTCTGGAACGGAAACTCCTGGAAATCGGGGGGCAGGGGGTCCACGACGTGCGGATCCACAGGCACGGAGGAACCTACCACATTTCCCTGCACCTGAGCGTGGAGCCCGGAAGGTCCGTGGAAGAGGCCCACCGCCTGGCGGAGGAGCTGGAGAAGAAGATAAGGAAGCAATTCCCCGCCGCAGGCCGGATCACAATCCACACCGAACCCCAATCGGGAGGGGAAGGATGAGAGTCCTGGTGACCGGAGGAGCGGGCTTCATCGGCTCCCACCTGGCGGATGAGCTCCTGGCCCAGGG
>DAOUBN010000196.1:0-11319 GCA_034432815.1 Anaerolineae bacterium
GGGGGGTGTCCCCCCAGAAAAAACCAATTGAGGGGCGAGCAGCCATCTCCTGCAACCCGCCCACGAGTGGGGCCCTGAACCCTGGCGAACCCTCAGCAAACGAGGGTGGGGAAAAAGAATGAGCGGGGTGGCACCCCCCATTCCCCCATCAGGGGGATTGCCCTGCAGGTTTGCAAATAAAGGCTATCCGTGTTATCATATATCCCAAAAGGCCTTGATTGCCCCGGGGGAAAGCATGGCTTTAAAGGGGAAACTGGAGGATTTTGATATAACCAAGCTCTTCAACCTGGTGCATCTGGCCCGCAAGACCGGAGCCCTAACGCTGGAGCAGGACGGCAAAAGAGTTGTCCTCTACTTCAAAGGGGGCAAACTCATTTACGCCATCAAGGACTCGGAAGAGAAAAGCATCCTCAACCTCCTGTACCGCGCCGGCAAACTCACCCGGGAACAGGTGCGGGAAATAGAGGCCCGCTCCCACCTCAAATCTGACAAAGAAAAAGCCCTCCTGGCCATAAGCGCGGGCTACATCTCCAGGGAAGACGTCCTGGAATGCCTCCAGAGGCATTTCCTTGAAATTGTCTACGAGCTCTTCACCTGGCAGAGGGGCAACTTCTCCTTTGAACCCGATGTCCTCCCCGATGGGGACCGCCTCACTGTATCCATAGACCTGGCCAACCTTATCCTGGAGGGGACAAGGCGCCAGAAAGAGTGGGAGATCCTCCAGGAAGAAATACCGGATCTGGACATGGCCCTCAAGTTCGCCGAGAACCCCAGAACTGCCATCCGCAACATAAACCTCACGGTGGACGAGTGGCGTGTTATCTCTTACATCAATCCACAGAACACCATACGCCAGATCGCCCGCTACAACTCCATGAGCGATTACCAGATAAGGAAGATTGTCTACGGCCTTCTCTCCGCCGGACTCGTGGAAATCGTCCCTCCTGCTGGCGGACCCAAAGCTCCGCCTCCTGGCATACCTCCCGCCCTCCAGGAGCCCCCTAAGGTAAGCAAAGGCCTGGTCCAGCGCCTTATTGACCGCATAAGACGCCTGTGAGGGATGACGGATGCAAGCTGTCAAGATCGTGGTAACTGGCCCTTTCAATTCGGGGAAAACCCAGTTCATCCGGACCATAAGCGAGATAGAGGTCGTCTCCACTGAAAGGAAGATAACCGATGAGTTCCGTGCAGTGAAAGAGCAGACCACGGTGGCGATGGACTTCGGCCGCATCACGATTGACGAGGACCTCGTCCTTTACCTCTTCGGGACGCCAGGGCAGAGGCGCTTTGATTTCATGTGGGATATCCTCTCGGAAGGGATGCTGGGATTTGTGGTCATGGTGGACAGCACAAGCCCCCAGACTTTCCGGGAAGCCCGCTACATCCTTGACGTCTTCCGGCGCTACGCCAGGACTCCTTACGTGGTGGCGGCCAACAAGCAGGACCTCCCGGATGCCTGGCCCCCTGAGGATATCAGGATAGCCCTCAGGCTCAACAGCAACGTGAAGGTTATACCCTGCGTTGCCACCGATAAGGAAAGCGTGAAGAGGGTGCTTCTGGAACTGCTCTACCTCGTCCTGGAAGTGCTGGAGGGTTGAATCTTGCCCACGGTCGTGACCGAGCAGGGGGTGGTCCATTATGAGGTTCTGGGAAGAGGGGAGCCGGTGATCCTCCTCCATGGCTGGCTCGGCTCCTGGGGCTACTGGCTTGAAGCGATGAAGGAGCTTTCAACGGGATACAGGGTCTACGCCCTGGACTTCTGGGGCTTCGGGGAATCGGACCGGAGGAGGGAAAGCTTCAGGGTTGAGGATTTCATCTGGCTGGTCGTGGATTTCATGGACAGGCTCGGGATCCAGGAGGCTTCCCTTGTGGGCCACTCCATGGGAGGGACAGTGGCCCTGAGCGTGGCCCTGAACAGGCCCGAAAAAATAAAGAAAGTGGGGGTTGTGGGCTCACCCATTGAGGGCAAATCCCTTAGCCTGCTCCTCAAAATGGCGGCAATACCCCAGCTCGCCTTCATGGCCTGGAACAACCCCTGGTTCTTCCGGGCGCTGCTCCGGCGCATGGCGCCCAGAACGACCCGACCCTGGCAGCAATGGTATGAGATGCTCCTCAAGGACCTCTCCCGCGTCACCCTGGCCTCCTTCTTCCAGAGTATAAATTCCCTCTACCACACCGACCTCAAGCCTTACATTGGCCAGGTAAAAGCCGAAGTCTTCGGCGTTTACGGCCTGAGGGACAACATAGTGGATCCCGGTCAGGCAAAGCTTGTGGAAAAGATACCGGGGGCAAAGGTGCACATTTCGCCCCACTGGGGCCACTTCCCCATGCTGGACGACCCCCCGGGTTTCAACCGGCTTCTCCTGACAAACCTGCGAGGAGGCAAAAATGGAGGAAGTTAAATACTACTACCCGAACAAGATGGCGAGGGCTTACCTTATGGGGCTGGAGGAAGCCCTGGGGAGAGCAGGCGTCAACGCTGTCCTCACTGAGGCAGGCCTTTCTCACCTCGTGGACAAGCTCCCGCCCAACAACCTCAATAAGGAGTTCAGCTTTGAAGCTTTCGCTGCTATCCAGGAAGCCCTTGAGAAGCTCTACGGCGTGAGGAACGGTCGGATACTGGCCCACAGGGCCGGGGCTGCCACCTTCAAATACGGCCTCAAGGAGTTCGGGGCCGTCCTGGGAATAGCCGATCTGGCCCTCAGGGTCCTCCCATTAAACGTCAAGATGAGGGTCGGCCTCAGTGCCTTCGCCGAAACCTTCAACCGCTTCAGCGATCAGATAGTGAGGGTTGAGGAGGATGAGCACCACTTCATCTGGATAAACGAGCGGTGCGCTGTCTGCTGGGGACGCCACACCGATTCCCCCTGCTGTCATGCAGCGGCAGGAATTCTGGAGGAAGGGCTCCGCTGGGGGAGTGGAGGAAAAGACTTTGAGGTGGTGGAAATCACCTGCATCGCTACTGGCGCCGACGCCTGCCGCTTCAGGATACCCAAGACCCCGAAGGAATAAATGCGAAAGGTCATAATAAGGGAGCCAAAGAAGATCTTCCCCTTCAATGAGCCCGCCAGGGACCTGAGGGTAATGAACAAGCCCCTCTGGCTCTACCAGCATGATGTCCTGGCTCCCTACTGTGACGAGGAACTGGAAGTAGACTCGTTCTTTGAAATCCCCGTTGACAGGCGCGAGACCCTGGTCTACAGGGAGAACCTTTACTTTGACCGCTACTTCTTTGAGGCCTTCATAACCGAAGCGAGGAAGAGGAACAGGCCCTGCCGGGTGGCTTTCTCCCCATCCGACAGGGCCATAACCAATTATGCCCTTCTGCTCCAGAAAGGGATACGCCGCGAAGGCGACCTCTATGTGGCCGATATGTGGTATTTCCCCCGGGGCGTCAGGGAAGAGGCGGAACCCCTGGTTATAGACACCGAAGCCAGGGAAATCGGCTTCTACCACGTGCCAACCTATATGGCTCCCCCGCCCGGCGATCTGGTCTATTACATCCCCCTCAGGGCCTTCCTCTCCATAGAACACTGGATACACATCTACTTCGCCAATGTAGCCTTCGGCATCTTCGCCGAAGGGGCCAGGATGGAGAAAGAGGCGGACAAGCTTTCGGTGAAGCTGAGAATACTGTTCCGTTCCATCCTGGAGAGGAAGCAGTTCCTGTCCTGTTCGGAACTGGTCAAGGTGGGCAAAAACACCCAGATTGACCCCACCGCCATAATCCAGGGGCCAACTTACATAGGCGATAACTGCACCATAGGCCCGGGCGTGGTCATATCCAATTGCCTCATTGGCAACAACGTCAACATAATGCAGGGTTGCCAGCTCCTCCTGAGCGTGGTCAGCGACGGTTGCTACCTCCCCTTCAGGGCCTCCCTCTTCATGAGCGTGCTCATGGAAAACTCCATGGTGGCCCAGAATGCCGTCCTCCAGCTCTGCGTTGTGGGGAGGGACTCCTTCGTGGGCGCAGGTACCATCTTCACTGATTTCAACCTCATACCCAAGCCCGTCCATGTCTGGGGCGAAAACGGCCCCGAATCCACCGGCCTGCCCGTGCTCGGGTGCTGCATAGGCCACAACTGCCGGATAGGTTCCGGCCTGCTCTTTTACCCGGGAAGGGCCGTGGAATCGGATGTGGTGCTGGTGCGCTCCGAGAACAGGTCCGTAATAACCCGAAACGTATACTACGAGGAAAGCGACCACCACAAGTTCAGAGGGGGCTACAGGCACCAGCGCCTTTACCCGAGGTGAGGGGCGATGCCAGGAGCTACGTTCGCTTTCATAATCCACCCCATAGACCCGAGGGGCGACGTCAAGAAGAAATTCCCCCTCCTTGGCACTTATTTGCCTTTACCCCTCATCCACTTCCTTTCGGGGTATTTCCCTCCTCTCGTCATTTCCAGAGTGCGGGGGCTCCGTTCTGCGGCTACGGGGGAAGAGGTTGATGGATGGCTCCTGGCCTGCCCCCTTACGGCCAAGAGGATGCTGGAAGTCCCTGTTGATTTCGCCTACCGCAAGATAATCGCCACCGGGCGGCTTGCTGAAAAACTCGGGGCCCAGATCGTGGGCCTCGGGGCTTTCACCTCCGTTGTGGGGGATGCGGGCATAACAGTAGCCCGCGCTCTCTCCATCCCGGTGACAACCGGCAACTCCTACACTGTGGCCGCATCCGCCAGAATAGTGGAGGAGGCGGCTGAAAAGAGAGGCATAAGCCTGGAAAAGTCCACCGTTGCGGTGCTGGGAGCTACAGGCTCCATAGGCAAAGCTCTGGCTAAGCTTTTTGCCTCAAAAGTCAAAAGGATTATACTAATTGGCAGGAGAATGCCTGCGCTGGAGAAGGTAGTGGAATCCCTCCCGCGAGGGGCTGAAAGCACCCCCACCACTGACCTGAACCTCCTCAAGGAGGCCGAAATAGTGGTGACGGCGGCCGGCTCAGCCAACCCGCTGGTCCGGCCTGAGCACCTTAAAGAAGGGGCGATAGTTTGCGATGTAGCCATCCCTCCGAACGTTTCCCCCGAGGTCAGAGCCAGGAAGGACCTCCTGGTGGTGAGGGAGGGAACAGTGAAAGCGCCCGGCGATCCGGAACTGGGGGTGGACATAGGCCTTCCTCTTGGCTACGTTTACGCCTGCATGGCCGAAACCATCGCCCTGGCCATGGAAGGCAGGTTTGAGGATTACACCCTGGGAAGGGAAATAAGCCAGGAGAAGGTGGAAGAGATAGAGAAGATAGCCCAGAAGCATGGCTTTACTCCCACCCTCCTCTAAGAGAACGCCGGGGTAAGAACTGAGGGATGCGGGGGGCAAAGCTCTCCACGCCGGGGAACTCAGGGGTGCCCCCGGGAAAACTGAATTCACGGGGGTGGAGAGGGCTCCGCCCCCTCCCGGGAGGTGTCCCCCGGAATCGGGGGGTGCAGGGGGCTGCGGGGGGTGTCTCCCCGCCCTCTCTCCCAATTGGAGGTGCAGGGGGGCAAAGCCCCCGTGCCGGGGGGTGCGAGGGGTGCTCCCAGCAAAAACGGGGTTGGAGGGGGCCTTCCCCCTCCCGGGGGTGTCTCCCAAATTGGGGGGTGCAGGGGGGCGAAGCCCCCACGCCGGGGGGTTACGGGGGGTGTCCCCCCGCCCTTCTCTTCCTTTTCCCAAAGGGGCGAGAAGGGAACTCCTGCAACCAGGCCGCGAGGGGGACCCTGAACGTGGGCGAACCCCCAGCCAACGAGGGTGGGGAAAATCGGGGGGTGCAGGGGGCAAAGCCCCCGTGCCGGGGGGCCAGGAATCGCCCCCGGGTTGAAACCTGAACCGGAGCCAGGGTTACGGAGACGAACGGATCAGGCTCTTGAGGGAGGAAAATTATGGAAAAAGCCAGACTCCTCATCATAGAGGACGACCGGGACCTGGCCGAAATGCTCAAGCTCAACTTCTCCGAACAGGGCTTTGATGTGGAAGTCGCCTACAGAGGCCGGGATGGAGTGGAACTGACCCGCAAGAAGAACCCCAACCTCATAATCCTGGACATAAACCTTCCCGACATAGACGGCTACGAAGTCTGCAAGCAACTGAGGGGAAACCTCCGCACAAGCCACATCCCCATCATTTTCCTTACGGTGCGAGATGAAAGGTCCGATAAACTGGCCGGCCTTGAGCTTGGGGCCGATGACTATATAGTAAAGCCCTTTGACCTGGACGAACTCCGCCTAAAGGTCAGGAACGCCATCCAGAGGGCGGAGCGCGAAAACCTGAGCCACCCGGTAACCGGACTTCCCAGCAGCAGGCTTGTGGAAGAGCAACTCAGGAGCCTGATCCCCCGCAAAGATTGGGCCTTCCTCTTCTTCGGAATTCAGCACTTCAGGGAATTCACCGAAGCTTACGGTTTCGTGGCCGGGGACGATGTCCTGCGCTTTGTGGGAGGGATGCTCGGGGAAATCCTGGACAGGGCCGGAACCCCTGATGATTTCCTGGGCCATGTCGGGGATGACGACTTCGTGGTCATAACCCACAAAGCTAACGCTGAAGCAATCCTGAAAGAGGCCCAGGCCCGGTTTGCGGAGCATGCCCTTTCCTTCTACTCCTTCATAGACCGTGAGCGAGGATACATGCTTCTGGGCGAAAGGAAAGTGCCTTTCATGAACCTCATATGCGGGGTTATAACTTCCGATGATGGCCCCTTCGCCGACATAAGGGAGATAACGGAGATGGCCGCCGAGGCCAGGCGCAAAGCTGAGGCCAGGAGGCAGGAAAAATGAGGGTGAGCACGGCCAGAGTCGTGGCTGCGATGGTGGACCCGAAACTTCGCCCGGAGCTGAACTTCGGGGAAAGGCTGGTCTTCAGGCTGTTGAGGCTCATAGGCCCTGTGAAGAAAGCAGTGACCGAGCGGTGGCTGTTCGGCCAGAGGGTAGCGGTGGATTTATACAGAGAGGGGATAAGGGATTTCCTGGTCCTGGGAGCGGGCATGCCCACTGCCGGCCACGTCCACCAGCTCTTCCCCGACGCCCGGGTCATGTATGTGGACAAGGACGAGAAAGTGGTGAAGCTGGCTCAGGAAAAACTCGCCGGAAATGCAAAAGTCCGCTACATTAAAGGCGACCTCACGAGGTTCCACGATGAGGTCTTCCCCGAGGCCAGGAAGTTTTTCGGAGAAGCGCCAAAGCTCGGAATCATAATGGTGGGCATAATCTACTTCCTCCCCGATGAAGTGGTGCGGGAAATCTTCAAGGCCCTCTACGGCTGGGTAGGCCCGGGCTCCCGCCTTGTTGTCACCAACACCGATGCCGACGCCATAAGGGCCACGAGAGGTTACTACCTGCGCTACCTCGCCTTCAAAGGCCTTTACAGGCTCGTGGGCAACAGGAATTCCCCCCGAACCGATACAGGCCTGCGGGCGATGCTCCTGCCCTGGCAGGTCGTGGAAAAAGTCCCCATATTCTCGCCGGTGCCCGGCAGTCCCGATCCGCGGTTCGCCGTTTCCACGGGATATATTGCGGTGAAAACAGAGTCCGGAGGGTAAGTTATGGCATGGCTGGTGGCTGCAATCCTTGTGATCCTGGCCTTCGCCCTGGGCTTCTGGCTGAGCAGGGCTTTCTACAGGATTGAAAGGGTGGAAGAACGCCCGCCCGTAGAAAGCATCGCTTTGGAAAGTGTTGAGGAAGGGGCGGTGGTGGTCAGGCCTGGAGGCGAAGTCCTCTTTGTGAACCGCAAGGCCAGGGAAACTTTCGGCTTCTTCCCAGGCCAAAGCCTCATTGAAGTTCCCCACGCCTTCTCCCCCAGGGAAACTTTCCTGAGACTCCTCACCTCCGAGGGAATCGGAGAAGTGAACTTCAAGGGCCGGGTTTATGAGGTTACCTCATACAAGAGGGCCAGCGGGGAAAGCATTTACCTGACCCTTATCTTCCACGATGTGACCGAGAACCGGATCATAGAGGAGCTGGACCGGGAGCTCACCTCCACGCTGGATTACCAGAGGGTGGTGGACCTCATCCTGGCTCGGGCCATGGAGCTGACAGGAGCTGATGCAGGGGTGGTCATGCGCCTCGCCCCCGACGGCCAGAACCTCTACGTCCTGGCCTACCGGGGTTATCCCTATGAAACCATGGGCATATACGCCCAGATACCCTGGCCAATAGAGCGGGGGATTATCGGGAAGACGGCCAGGACCGGAGAGTCCCTGCTGGTTTACGATGTGGCGGAAGAGCCGGCATACGTGGAAGCCTTCCCCTCGGTCCGCTCGGAGCTGGCCATTCCCCTAAAGGTGAGGGATAAGGTGGTGGGAGTGCTCAACCTGGAGAGCACCAGGCTTGCGGCCTTCACCCCTGAGCACCGCCGCCTCCTGGAGAAAATGGGGGAGCACGCCGCCATCGCCCTGGAGAACGCCCGCCTCTACGAGGAAGAGAGGCGGAGGGCCCTGGAAACCCAGACTCTTCTCAGCCACGCCAGAGCCCTGGCCAGTTCCCTGGATGTGGAAACAATAGCCAGCGTCGCCCTGGAGCATGTTCTGTCCGCCCTCAACGCCGATGCGGGAGCCGTAGGGGTCTTTGACCAGCTGGGCAACCTCCAGATCATAGCTCACAGAAACATCCCGGAATTATTGGATGAAAGGAACCGCCGCTCCATTGAAGAAGCCATCCGGAAGATGCAAACCACCCCCGGCGCATACAGGATGCTGAGCCTGGGCGAGCCCATCCTCATTGAAGATCGGGAAAAGCGCAGAGGTGCTCTCCCCGGCCTCTTCCCCTGGGCCCGAAGGGCGGCCATGTTCCCGATGAGGGCAGGAGAGGCCAACGTAGGGATACTGGCCCTGCTCTGGAAAGAGCCGGGGAGCTTCTCCCCCGAGACCATAAGCCTGGCCAGGGCGCTGGTTGACCAGACGGCCATAGCGGTCCAGAACGCCCGACTCTACGGCTTGACCGACCGGCAACTGAGGCTTCAGGTTGAGGAACTGGCGGCCCTGACCCGCCTCACCCAGGAACTGAGCTCCACCCTGAGCCTTGAGACCATATTCCAGGCCATATGCGATGAAGCCGTAAGGGCCACCGGAGCCGATTACGTGGACGTGGCCCTGGTGGACTGGGGCACCCGCACCTACACCATTAAGGCCCTCAAAGGATTCAGCCCCGAACTGGAGGAAGCCTTCAGGGATAAAAGCTTCAGCATAGATGAGGGCATCCACGGCAAAGCCGCAAGGTCCGGGCAAACGGTCGTGGTGGGAGATGTGCGGGAGGATAAGGATTACATCCAGGGCGCTCCTGATACCCTATCCGAGATGGCTGTGCCCATCTTCTATGAGGACCAGATTATGGGGATAATAAACCTGGAAAGCCGCGCCCTCAACGCCTTCACCCCCGAACACGCCCGCTTCGTAGAGAGGATGGCCGCAATAGCTTCGGTGGCAATAGGGAACGCCCTCCGGTATCAGGAACAGGTGGAAGCCCGCCTCCTCGCCGCCCGGAGGTCCGAGCAGCTTGCGGCCCTCTCCGAACTGAGCCGCTCCTTCCGGACCGACAGGCCCCTTGAGGAGATGCTGGAAGACGTGGCCTACGCCATCCGCGAGGCCACCGGCTTCCGGGCTGTCCTCATAAGCGTGACCGAAGGAAAACCTCCCCGGCTCAGGAGGGTCGCCGGAGCAGGCATACCACTGCCCGCTCTGGAAGAACTGAAGAAAGTCTCCAACCCCCTTGAAGCCATTGAAAGCATCCTCACCGAAGAATACCGGAGGGGCAACTGTTACTTCTTCCCCCACCAGAAGAAGGACCAGTGGGCTAAAGGCCTGCACACCTACACCTTCCTCCCTATGCCTTCCAGGGAAGAGCCCTGGCCCGAATGGAAGTGGCACCCCGAAGACATGCTCCTTGTCCCGATGCGCTCCAGCACGGGGCAGATCCTGGGGATAATAAGCGTGGATGACCCCGTAGACGGGAGGGTGCCGTCCCGATCCACCCTTGAAATCCTGGAGGCCTTCGCTGCCCAGGCCGCCGTGGCCCTTGAGAACATCCTGGCCTATCAGGCCGCCCAGAAGAGGGCTGCGAGGCAGGCGGCCATCGCCGAGATAGCAAGGGAAGCTTCAACCATCCTGAACGAAGAGGAACTCCTGAACATGGCCGTGGACTCCATAAGGCGCCACTTCGGCTACCCCCACGCAGCCATCCTCATGCTGGACGAAAAGGGGCAGGAGCTTGTCCTGAAAGCGGCCTCAAGCATCTACGAAGGTGCAAAGCCGGGCCTCTGGCGCCAGAAAATAACCGAGGGGATGATAGGCTGGACCGCCAGGACAGGCCAAACCCGCTTCGCCAACGACACATCCCTTGACCCATACTACATCTCCGCCCCCGGCTGGAACCCCCGATCCGAGCTCTGCATACCACTGCGCATCCGGGGCGAAGTCGTGGGAGTCCTGGACATTGAGGACGAAAAGCCTTACGCCTTTGAAGAAGAAGACGTCCTTTTCCTTGAGACCATAGCCGACCAGCTCTCCATAGCCATCCAGAACGCCCGGCTTTTCCAGGAGGCCCAGAACCGCCTCCACGAACTCACCCTTCTCTCCAGCGCCGGCGAGGCCCTTAACAAAGCCACCTCCCTTGAGGAAGTCCTGGCCATAACCCTGGACACGGCCCTCTCCATCGCCGGGATAAACGAGGGCTCCATAGTCCTTGTGGACCGAACCACCGGAACTCTCCGCCTGGGCATAAGCCGGAACGTCCCCGAAGAAATAATCCAGGAATTCAACAGCCGACGGATCCCCGCTTCCACCGGGACCTTCGGGATAGTCATCCAGACCGGGGAGATCTTTGAAACCGGGGACGCCGAAAACGATCCTCGCGTCGTCAAAGGGCTCTTCCCCCTGGGCAAAGAGCTCACCAACATACCCCTGAAAACCGAAGCTGGCGTCGTGGGGATCCTGGTGCTGGACAAGCTTCTCACCGAATCCCAGAAGAGGCTGATCTCGGCCCTCGCCGATGTGGCGGCAGTCGCCGTATCCAGAGCCATGCTCTTCACCGAAAGGGACCGCAGGATAAGGGAGCTTTCGGCCCTGAACGAAATAAGCCAGGCCGTGAGTTCCACCCTCGACCTGGAGGAGATCCTCTCCAGGCTTCACGAGTCCCTGAGCACCGTGATTGACACCACCAACTTCTACGTGGCCCTTTACGACCCCGAGAAAGACGAAATTTCGTTCCCTTATTACGTAGAAGATGGGGAAAGGGTGGAAGCCAGCACCAGGCGAGCCGGGAAAGGCCTGACCGAATACATTCTGAGAACCCGGGAGCCCCTCTTCTTCCCTGACAGGGTGGAAGAGGAGGATGGCTCCCAGGGCTTCTTCGCCCAGGAGGAGGG
>DAOUBN010000197.1:0-2395 GCA_034432815.1 Anaerolineae bacterium
TTTTTTCTTTTTCCCGCCCCCGTTTGCTGCGGCTCAGCCTGGCCTCAGGGTCCCACTCGGAGACGGTCTTCAGGAGTTAGCAACTCGCCCCCAATTTTGTTTTTGTGGGGGGACACCCCCCACCTCCCCCTGTCAAGGGGATTTCATCCCCCTGTTCCCCAATTTAACTCATCCCTTGCCCGGATGCGTGAGAGCGTTGAAAAGCCCTGGGATTTACAGCAGGGACAAGAATTTGCAAAATAAAGCAGAAAGTGGATATAATGTAACCAAACTCCCGAGAGGGAACAGTTATGGGCAAAAAATACGCCAACCCCCCCATTGAGGAGGCTCTCTGTGAGCTACGCTTCTCTCCTGATACTCAATGGGACCTCACAGTGCCTGGGCTTTTTTATGAAAAAATAAAAAAGGAGTTCCCTTACAGGGAACAAAGGTTAGTGCAAGAAGTGGAGATCACCCAAGGGCCTCAGGGATTCCAGCAGCAAATTCGCACCAGTGAACGTATATTCCTCTTCGCTGAAGGGCGACGCTCATTCGTTCAATTAGGTCCTCGCCTTTTATCCGTTCATATTTTAAAGCCTTACCCTGAGTGGTTAGTATTTAAGCGCAAGATTGAAACGGCTTGGCGAAGCCTGCTGGAAACCATTGAAATCAAAGGCTTGGAGCGCATTAGTTTGCGTTACATAAACCGAATCCTTATTCCAATCTCGCCTGTAAAATTGGAAGAATTTTTTGACTTCTACCCTTTCCTGGGTCCAAGGCTACCTCAAGAAGCTGTCTCCTTCATTGTGGGCAGCGAATTTGTTTTCGCTAACGGAAGGGATCGTTGTCGTGTGCAGTTAATAAATGTCCCATCAGATACTCCTGGAAGCTCTAATTTCTTCTTGGACATTGAATATTCCCTTTCGCAACCAAAGGCGGTAGAGGTTCCCAGTGCTCTGGACTGGGTAGAGGGAGCACATGAGCGAGTTGAATTAATTTTTGAAGGATGCATTACTGAACGTTTAAGAGAATTGTTTCGGTAGGAAAAATGATGGAGAAAGCATCGCTTGAGGGAAGGCGACTAATAGAGGCTCAGAAAAGTGTGCCGGTGGGGCTCCAGAGCCAACCGGGAACTCCGGCAATATTGATAAGCTTACCAGAGAGCCTGAAGAAGGAGCCAGGAACTTTGTTGAACTGGCTTTTACGCTGGCTTTTACCTGAGCAGCATACTTATTCCTTCGTAATGGAAATAGAAGAAACTATTGAACAATTCAGACGTTTGGGGATTAAAATCTTAAAAGCTGATGAAATTGCCCAATATTTTGCACAGCATCCCGATATGATTGAGGCAACCAGAACCATTATTGGGGCGGTCGTGAGAAGAGTGCCAGTTTCTGCGCTGGCCCTTAAAGTTTACAGGGACCCCGAAATTGAAGATGAGCACCTTGAGTTGAGCATCAAGTTCCCGGAATTTAACGAACAAGCCATAGAGATTATAAGGTCCATTGAAGATGAAATCCTTAAGAACCTTGTTGGGAAAAGCGGCTGGTTATCGTTGATTGGATGCGGAGCTGGAGACCATGAGATTTGAGTGGAGGGAATTCCTTGAGCTGGCTCGCGATATTCAAAATTATTCCGGTCCGGGGTATTCTCGGGAAGCTGCGTGGCGAACCGCTGTGAGCAGAGCCTATTATGCAGCCTTCTGCCATGCACGCAATTACGCTGAAGCAAACCTTGGATTTCAGCCTAATCGCGATTGGACAGACCACAGAGGCCTCAGGGAGCATTTTCAAAAGTTAGGGCAACCCTGGATAAATATAGCCGCAAGACTGCAAAGGATCAGAAGGTGGCGCAATGATTGCGATTACAGCGATGTGGTTCCAGATTTGCCAAACTTGGTTAAATTTGCCATTAAAGAAGCAGAAGATGTTATTGCCCAGCTGAAATAAGCCCCGAAAAACCCGCTTGGTAGGGTGAAAATCGCCCTCTCTTTAACACCGCTTTAAGTGATGTTATTTGGGTCAGCCAGACATCTCCCGGGTTTTTTAATGTTCTAACAAAGGGGGCAAGCTGGCACCTCTTGAAATCCGCCCACGAGTGGGACCCCGAAGCCAGGCTGAGCCGCAGCAAACGGGGGCGGGAAAAAGAAAAAAGGCGGGGGGACACCCCCCGCATCTCCCCGGGAGGGGACTCTGCCCCCTCCACCCCCGAGTTTCCCCATACCCCTTGGCACAGGAGCTTCGCTTTCCTGCAGCCCCTCTCTGGAGAGGAGAGAAAAGGCGGGGGGCGCCCCTCGCAGCCCCCCCGGCATGAGGGCTTCGCCCCCTTGCACCCCCCTTTGTTAGAACATTAAAAAACCCGGGAGATGTCTGGCTGACCCAAATAACATCACTTAAAGCGGTGTTAAAGAGAGGGC
>DAOUBN010000198.1:0-8962 GCA_034432815.1 Anaerolineae bacterium
TTTTTTCTTTTTCCCGCCCCCGTTTGCTGCGGCTCAGCCTGGCCTCAGGGTCCCACTCGGAGACGGTCTTCAGGAGTTAGCAACTCGCCCCAATTTTGTTTTTGTGGGGGGACACCCCCCACCTCCCCCTGTCAGGGGGATTTCATCCCCCTGCACCCCCTGTTTACCCCATCCCTCGCCCGGATGCGCGAGAGCGTTGAAAAGCCCTGTCACAGGAGGGGGTTAACGGCCCAGCTCTTTCAGGACCGCAGGGATTATCTCCTTTATCTCCCCCACCAGGCCCAGGTCCGCTACCTTGAAAATGGGAGCAGTGGGGTCATGGTTTATGGCCACAATGCAGCGGGCGTTCCTGATGCCGTAGTAGTGCTGGATTGCGCCTGAAATTCCGCAGGCCACGTAGAGCTTCGGCTCAACCTGGTGGCCCGACATGCCTACTTGCCTCTCAGGCTCTATGAGGCCTCCATCCACCGCTCCCCTGGAACCGGCAAGCTCCGCATTGAGGGCCCGGGCAAGCTTCCTCACAAGCTCCAGCTCCTCTTCATCCTTCACCCCTCGTCCCACTGAAACTATGATAGAGGCATCCTTCAGGCTTTTCGGGAGGGGAAAGTCGGCTGGCCCCTTAACCCTGACCCTGGAAGGCACGGCTTCAACGGGAACGCTCTGGACTTCGCCCGAACGGTAGGGATCGTAGTAAGCGGGACGGAAGTAGCCAGGGAGGAGGGTGACCATCTGGGGTTTCCTGGATGGATCGGCCAGGGCGCGGAAATATTCCCCACCATACATGGGATGAGTGCCGATTATGGTGCGAGTGGTTTCATCCAGAGCGATTTCGGTGCAGTTGGCGATGAGGCCGGCACCAAGCTTCTGGGCAAGGTAAGGAGCCAGTTCCCTGGCTGGAGCAATGGCCGGGAAAAGCACTATCTCGGGTTTGTGCTGCTGGATGAAATCCCCCAGAACTTTCGCAAAAACTTCCAGGTCATACCGGGAGAGGGCGGGGTTTTCCAGGATGTAGACGTAATCGGCACCGTAGCCCGTGAGCTTCTGCGCTTCTTCCTCTCCGACAGCAAAAGTGACAGCTTTCAGGTAAGCTCCCAGGGAATCAGCCAGCTCACGGCCCTTGCCCAGAACTTCCAGGGATTCAGGGGTGGGCTCGCCTTCTTTCATCCAGATCACCGCCAGGATGTCGCGGTAAGCTTCTTCTTCAAGGGCTTCACCCATCATTATCTCAAAGTATTCCATAGCTTAAACCTCCCTTGGCCTCAGATAAGGTGCCTTTCCCTGAGGAAGCTGACCATCTCCCTGGCCAGGTCTTCGGGGGTTCCGCGGCTGATGCGGCCTCTGACCCTTTCGGGCGGGAAGGAAAGGCCGCGCTCTTCCACCCCGGGCTTGAGGTCTTCCTCAGTGAGGCCCAGGTCTGCGGCTTTCCACACAGGAAGCTCCCACTGGTAGGAATTCATTATCCGGGCACCGTGGGGGAGGCGAGGGATGTTGGCTCCCGGGGCCACGCACAGCACTGCCGGTAGCTCCACTTCCACTTCCAGGAACTCCCCGTCCCAGCCCCTTATGACCCTGGCCCTGCCATCCGAGACTTCCAGGACTCGGTAGACATCATTCACGCAGGGGATATCCAGGGCGGCGGCGAGCCTCGGCCCGAGCTGCCCCTGGCCAGTGTCGGCGGCCATGCTTCCGGCAATCACCAGGTCCACATCCCCGAGCTTCTGGATGGCCCTGGCGAGGGCCAGAGCGGCTCCGTGGAAATCAGCCCTGGCCAGCAGTTCATCGGAAAGGAGGATCCCGTCGTCGGCTCCGCAGGCCCAAGCCTCCCTGACCGAATCTTCAACCTCAGGCCCTCCTATGGATATTACGGTGACCCGGGCTCCGAGCCTGTCTTTGAGGGCGAGGGCCTCCTCCAGGGCGCAGCGATCGGTCGGGTTTATTACAAGCTCGGCTCCCTCAAAGGTTACCTGCTGGCGCCTCGGGTCCACCTTGATCCCTCTGGGGTCTCTTACCTGCTTTATCGGGACGACCACCCTCATAGGCTTCACTCCTTTTTATGGTCTTATCCTCACTCCAAGGTCGCGGAAGAGGTTTTCGGCTATGACGATGCGCTGGATTTCGTTGGTGCCCTCGTAAATTTCGGCTATCTTGGCGTCGCGATACATGAGTTCCACCACGAAGTCACGGGTGTAGCCCATAGCGCCGTAGATCTGGAGGGCGACGTTGACCGCTCTGGAGGCCACTTCGGAGCCATACATCTTGCACATGGCGGCGTATCGGGTGAAGGGCTGTCCGGTGTCCACAAGCCAGGCGGTCCGGTAGACGAGGCTTCTCAGGGCTTCTATCTCGGTGGCCAGCTCGGCTATCATCCACTGGATGGATTGTTTGTGGGCTATGGGTTCGCCGAACTGCTCCCTTATGGCAGCCCACTCCATGGCCATCCTGAGGGCTGTTTGGGCTCCGCCCAGGCACGCTGCGCCGAGGGTGAGGCGGCCCATGTCCAGGCTCTGCATGAAGACGATGAAGCCGGCCCCGAAGGGTCCCAGGACGTTCTCCTTGGGGACCCGCACATCCTCCAGGATGATTTCGGCGGTGCTGGAGCCGCGAATGCCCATTTTATCTTCAAGCTTTCCGATCTTGACGCCGGGGTAGTCTCGCTCCACGATGAAGGCCGTTATCCCTCCCCTGGGGCCGAGGGATGGGTCCGTCACGGCCATGACGGTTATGACGTCGGCTATATCGCCGTTGGTGATGAACTGCTTGGTACCGTTGAGGACGAAGTAGTTTCCATCCCTCACAGCTCTGGTCTTGATGGCAGCGGCATCGGAGCCGGCGCCCGCTTCGGTCAGGGCGAAAGCCGCTATCTTCTCGCCGCGGGCAAGGGGCGTCAGGTATTTCTTCTTCTGCTCTTCGTTCCCCCCGAGGTATATGGCCATGGCTCCTATGCCTATGTGGGCTCCGATGATGGTGGCGAAGGAGGAGGAGACTTTGCCCAGCTCTTCAGCCACGATGCAGTATCCTATCTCTCCCGCCCCCATGCCCCCGTATTTTTGCGGGAAGGGGACCCCCAGGAGGCCAAGTTCGGCGGCTTTCTTCACCACCTCCATTGGGACCCGGTGTTCTTCGTCTATCTTCTTGGCGATGGGGAGAACTTCCCTCTCGGCGAACTCCCGGGCCATCCTTCTGAGCATCTGGTGTTCTTTGCTGAAGGAGAAATCCATAACCACCTCCCCCCTTTCAGGGCTTTATCTTGAGGCCGTATCCGGCGAAGATGTCGGAGGCCACGATGAAGCGCTGGATTTCCGTTGTCCCCTCTATGATGGAGAGGGCGCGGGCGTCCCGGTAGATCCTTTCAATGGTGTATTCCCGCATGTAGCCGTAGCCCCCGTGCACCTGGAGCATCCTGTCGGCTACCCAGCGGACTATTTCCCCTCCGAAGGCCTTGGCCATGGCTGCTTCCCTGGTGAACTTCTCTCCTTTATCGGCGAGCCAGGCGGTGTATTCCACCAGGTGGCGCAGGGCTTCAATCTTTATGGCCGATTCGGCCACGTAGTTCTGGATAGCCTGCTTAAGGGCGATGGGCCCGCCGAACTGGGAGCGCTCGGTGGCGTAGCGGGAGCCTTCCCTGAGGGCCGCTTCGGCCAGGCCAAGGCACATGGCTGCGGTGCCCAGGCGGGCATAGTCCAGCGCCCTCATGGCGATCTTGAAGCCCTCTCCCTCCTGACCCAGGAGGTTTTCGGCGGGGACACGGCATTCCTCAAGGTAGATGGGGTTGCAGACCACCCCCCTCAGCCCCAGGAGGCGTTCCCTCCGCCCCACTTTGAAGCCGGGGAAGTCCTTTTCCACGATGAAGGCGCTTATGCCCTTCGCTCCGGCCTGGGGGTCGGTCTTAGCGAAGACGATGAAGATGTCGGCTATGCCGGCGTTGGTGACCCAGATCTTGTTCCCGGTGATGATGTATTCATCGCCTTTCCTGACCGCCACCGTCCTTATGGCTGCGGCGTCGCTTCCGGCTTCGGGTTCGGTCAGGGCGAAAGCTCCGAGCTTCGTCCCCTCGGCCATGTCGGGGAGATACTTCTCTTTCTGGGCTTCGGTCCCTTCTCTGAGGATGGTGTTTCCGGCGAGGCCCAGGTGGACGTGGAGGGTGAGGGCGGTGGACATGCAGGCGCCGGCCATTTCTTCCATCAGGAGGCAGTAGCCGAGGTTGTCAAGGTCTGATCCGCCGTATTTTTCGGGGAAGGTTGCCCCCAGGAACCCCTGCTCTGCCATTTTCCTGAGGATTTCCAGAGGTGGTTTCTCCTCGTGATCGGTGGTCTGGGCCAGGGGGGCCACTTCCTTCTGGGCGAACTCCCTGAACATGTTGCGGAACATCTGGTGTTCTTCGCTGAGGGTGAAATCCATGCCTCCCTCCTTCCCTCTGGAGTTGGGGGTGAAGGCGCAGGGAGCGGTGCAAGCTTCAACGGGCCTTCACCCCCTGGGGTGGTTATCGGTCCTTGAACTGAGGCTGGCGCTTCTCCAGGAAAGCCCGCACGCCCTCGCGCATGTCCTCGGTCTCGCAGAGGCGGGCGAAACGGTCGGCCTCGTAGAGGAGGCCATCCTTGAGGCTCATCTCCATGCCCTTGTTCACGGCGTCAATTATGGCCTCAATGGCGAGCTTCCCTTTAGAAGCGATCTTCTTGGCCAGGTCCTTGGCAGCCTTGAGGACTTCGCCGGCGGGGACGACTTTGTTCACCAGGCCTATCCGGTAAGCTTCCTGGGCGGTGATCATGTCGCCGGTGAGGAGGAGTTCAAAGGCTTTGCCCTTGCCCAGGAGCCTGGGGAGCCTCTGGGTCCCGCCCCAGCCGGGCATGATCCCCAGGTTGATTTCGGGCTGGCCGAAGCGTGCCCTGTCGGAGGCGATGCGGATGTGGCAGGCCATGGCCAGCTCGTTTCCGCCTCCCAGGCAGACCCCGTTGATGGCGGCGATCACCGGCTTGGGGGAGTTCTCAATGATGTTGAAGAGCTCCTGGCCCTTGAGGACCACTTCCTTGGCATCTTCATAGCCCTTGAGTTTGTTGATTTCGTTTATGTCGGCTCCGGCCACGAAGGCGAACTGCCCGGCTCCGGTGATTATGATGACTTTGACCTCGTCGTTCTGGAGCATTTCGTTGAAGGCCTGGTAGAGTTCGGTGACGGTCTGGGTGTCAAAGGCATTGGCCGGAGGGTGGTCTATGGTGAGGATGGCAACGCGGTCCTCAATTGAGACGTGAATGTTCTGATACTCTCCCATGGTTCACTCCTCCCTTATTTTTTGAAGGGGTGGGGAGCCGGGGCTGGGCCCCGGTCTCCCCTCTGTCCATACCCCCTGCACCGGCTAAGCGTATTCCATGAAGCCCTTGCCCACCTTCTTGCCCAGGTGGCCGGCTTTCACCTTGAGTTTGAGGAGGCGAGCAGGGCGGAAGCGCTCCCCGTATTTGGCGTGGAACTCTTGGAGCTTCTCCAGAACGTAATCAAGCCCGAGGGTGTCGGCCAGCTGGAGAGGCCCCATCCTCTCGCCTTTATAGGTCATGCCCGTGCCGGCCATCATGGCCATGTCAATGTCGTTAACGGAGGCGATGTTCTCCATCAGGCAGAGGACTGCCTCGTTTATCATGGGCATTATGAGGCGCTCCCAGCTGAACTCGGTCCCGGTGGGGACTTTCCCCTCCTGCTGGAGCCTCTTTATGGCCTCCTTGACGGGTTCATCGGTCTGGTCTCCGTAACCGTAGAAGCCGGCCCCGGTTTTCTCGCCGTATCGGCCCATCTTGTAGATTTCCTCAAAGAGGGGGCAGGGCTGCATCCTGTCGCCGTATTCGCTGTAGAGGTAAGCGCCCACGTGGTAGCACACATCCAGCCCGAGCATGTCCATGAGGGTGAAGGGCCCCATCGGCCAACCGAACTCGGTCATGGCCTTGTCAATTTCGGCGGCGGTGGCGGCACCCTCGGCCAGGCACCAGGTGGCCTCGTTGAGGTAGGGCATAAGGAGCCTGTTGACCAGGAAGCCGGGGCATTCCTTGACCACAACGGGGATCTTGCGCAGGGTCTCGGCGAACATCACCACGCTGTCAATGGTGTCCTGGTCCGTGTCCAGGCCGGGGATGACCTCCACCAGCTTCATTACGTGGGCGGGGTTGAAGAAGTGCATTCCGATCATCTTGTGGGGCCGCTTCGTGGCCGCGCCCATCTCGGTGATGGAGAGGGCGGAAGTGTTGGAGGCGAAGATGGTGTTGGAGGGGCATACTTCGTCCAGCTCTTTGAAGACCCGCTTCTTGAGTTCAATATTCTCGGGGACGGCCTCTATCACGATGTCCACGTCCTCAAAGCCGTCGTAAGTCAGGGTGGTGGTGATGAGGGCCAGCTTGGACTCCACATCGCTCGGGGTCATCCTTCCTTTGTCTACCTGGCGCTGGTAGATGGAGCGGATTTTCTCCATGGCTTTGTCCAGGATCTTCTGGTCAATGTCCTTGACCACCACCGGGAGTCCTGCGTAAGTTATTACCTGGGCTATTTCGGCGCCCATGGTTCCGGCGCCCACCACTCCGGCCTTGAAGATATACATGGCTCAACCTCCTTTCCGGGAATTACCACACCCTTATGGCCATGGCCACATCGCTTCCGATGCGGATGAAGCAAAGCTGCTTGTTGAGGTATTTCTCCCGGGCTTTGTCGTTGGCCTCCATGAGGGTCTTGCCGACGAAATACTCGCCCGAGTCCACGTCAATGGCCACGATTTCGCCCTTGTGTTCGGACTCCAGCTGGTCCTTTATCTTGAGGTAGATTTCCTTGCCCTTCGTGACGACGCTTTCATCAACCCACTGGGTTATCATGGCCCACCCTCCTCATTTTCTCTCCAGGATGAGAGCGCCACCCTGACCGCCGCCCACGCACATGGTTACCAGGCCGAACTGGGCGTTGCGGCGCTTCATCTCGTGGATTATGGTGACTGTGAGCTTGGCTCCTGTGCACCCAACCGGGTGGCCGAGGGCGATGGCTCCGCCGTTGACGTTGACCTTGTCCCAGTCCCAGCCGTATTTCTCCATCTCCCTGCCCACCGCCAGGACCTGGGCGGCGAAAGCCTCATTGAGTTCAATGAGGTCAATGTCCTTGAGTTCAAGGCCTGCCTTCTTGAGGGCGAGGTGTATGGCTTTGGCCGGCCCGATCCCCATTATCTCCGGCGGGACGGCGGCATAGGCGTAGCTTCGGATGTAGGCCATGGGCTCGTAGCCCAGAGCTTTAGCCTTCTCCTCTGTCATGATCAGGAGGGCTGCGGCGCCGTCGGAAATGGGACAGGCATTGGCTGGAGTGACTGTCCCACCTTTCATGAAGACTGGAGGATAGAGGGCAGCCCTCTCCACGGTGAGGCCGGGGTTGATGGTCTCATCCTCGCTTACGATTTCGGGGGCGACTTCCTGGCCTGCTGCTTTCTTAGGGACGGTTACCGGGACGATTTCCTCCTTGAATTTGCCCATTCTGGTGGCCATGAAGGCTTTGCGGTGGCTCTGGACGGCGTATTTATCCTGTTCTTCCCTGGTGATTCCGTAGAGCATAGCGAGGTTTTCCGCAGTGCGGCCCATTATCTGGCCGCAGAGGGGGTCGGTCAGGCCTTCCCAGAGGGTGTCAATGAACTCGGTGCTGCGGAGCCTGAGGCCCCAGCGGGCTCCCCTGACGCAGTAGGGGGCGGTGCTCATGCTCTCGGTCCCGCCCACGATGAAGATCTCCCCGTCCCCGGCCTGGATGGCCTGGTAGGCGGAAGTTATGGCCTGGATGCCGGAAGCGCAGTTGCGCTGGACGGTGTAGGCGGGGACGTGGACGGGGACCCCGGCCATGAGGGCGGCCACCCTTGCGACGTTGGGGGCATCAGAATACTGGCCTATACAGCCGAAGATCACCTCGTCAATGAGATTGGGGTCAATCTGGGTGCGCTTGAGGAGTTCTTCAATCACGATGGCTGCCAGGTGCTGGGCGGGGAGGTCGCGGAAAGCGCCGCCGTGCTTGCCCACAGGAGTTCTTACTCCCGCAACGATTACCACTTCTTTCTTCATGTTCCCTCCTTTGCGCTGGTATTTTCAAGCCCTTTCATGAGGAGCAGCGATGCGGCTTCGGCCATCTGCTCCAGGGAAAAGCCCAGGAGTTCGCGCCTGAAAGGTATGGACATGAGGACAATGACCCCGTGGATGGAGGCCCACATAGCCGCAGCGGTAAGCCAGGGGTCGCAGGGCCGGAAAAGGCCTTTCTGTATCCCCTCGTTTACGGCTCTGGCGACCCACTGGAGGGCTTCCTGGTTTTTGGATTTTATCTCTTCTCCGAGTTCGGGGGAGATTTTCTCGTGGAGGCGGCCCCGGTCAAAGGCCACCATGAGGCGGAAATAGAAGGGGTTTTCTTTGAAGAACTGGAGGTAAGCCCAAGTCAAGCGGCGGAGCCTTTCAACCGGGGAGAGTTCTTCCCGTGGGGCATAAGCTTCGGCGAGGTTCCGGAGGAGGATGTCAAACCCTTCCAGAAGGAGGTGGGCGAGGATTTCCTCTTTGCTGGAGAAGTAGAGGTAAATAGTGCCCTTGCTCAGTTCAGCAGCGGCGGCTACATCTTCAACGGTGGCTTCGGCGATCCCTTTGGAAGAGAACACCTTCCGCGCTGCTTCCAGGATATCCTGTTTTCTCTGCTCTTTCTCCCTTGCCCGCCGCTCGCTTGTGCTCATGAACCTGCCCCACCCTTGGGGTGACTCCCGGTCATTAAATGACCGGTAGTCAGTATACCACAATTTTTCAGGCCTGTCAAGTTGGGTGCGCTCGCAACGGGGCTTTTAAACGATCAGGCAGGGGGTGCGGGAGGGAATTTGTTTTCCTGGGGGCACGTCCTCCACACCCCCTGGCATGGGGGCTTTGCCCCCTACACCCCCTCCGGGGAAAGAAAAAGGGCGGGGGGACACCCCCCGCAGCCCCCCGGGAGGGGG
>DAOUBN010000199.1:0-1931 GCA_034432815.1 Anaerolineae bacterium
AGAAGTTTTCTCCCGGGTGGCCGAGTTGCCCGCCGATGCTGGGTTCCCTCTCCCCCAGGTAAACGGGGAAGCCGGCGTTGGCTATATCCAGGGCCGCCTGGATCCCCGCTATCCCTGCTCCGATTACAAGGGCGGCAGGCTTTTCCTTCATCTTCCCCCCTTTACTTCAAGGTCTCCCCCAATTCCACAAACTCCCGCTCCTGGAAAGTCTGGACAGGGGCTGGCTCCTCCAGGCTCCTTCCGGGGACGTAATTGAACAGGGCCTGCACTTCTTCGCCGACGCGCGGGAAGGCCAGGGCCACGTCTATATCGGCGGGGCAGGCGCTGGAGCAGAGGCCGCACCCCACGCACGAAGTCGCCATGTGGTTCATCCTGGTCAGGTGGAAGAGGAGGTGCTCGGGAGGAAACTGGAGAGCCCCCTTCTTCTGGGCCCAGTCAAAGTATCTGGCCGAATCGTGCTCAAAGACCGGGGTGCGGAAGACGCACTCCCGGCAGTAGCATATGGGGCATATCCCCATGCAGTTGTAGCATCGGATGCACCTGGAGAACCAGCGCAGCAGCCCCTCAAGCCCTGTCCCTTCTTTTGCGAAGCGGTTCAGTTGCTTCTCTCTCTCCCCTTTCCTCTTCTCAAGGAGGGAGCGGATGGCTTCTTCCCGGCGGGCCGAGGGGGAATCCGGGGAAAGGCCAAGCTTTTCGGCCAGGTCATCCCGGAGGATGAGGGGAAGCTTCTCCCCGTCAAACCCCATTAGCCCGACCGTCACGGCGGCGATGGATGGGTCGGGTATGGGGTAGACGCACATGCGGCAGGCTTCCCTGAAGGAGTAGCCGGATGCTGGCTCGCTGCCCCCTCCGGCCAGGCTCTCCAGCAGCCGAGCGGTCGGATCAACCCCTTCCCGGAGCATCTGGCTGTAATCCTTGAGCTCATAAGTTCCGGGGCAATCAATGCCAATCAAGATGAGGTTATCAAGCTGGGCCTGCTTGAACTTTACAAGTTCCACCAGGGCCCTTATCTGGCAGTTGCGCATTACTACTCCCAGCCTCAGGGGGTTGCCGGTGCGGGTGAGCATGGAGACGGCGGTGGCTTCGCTGACAGGCATGAGGGGCGCGAAGGGCTCGGCCCGGTAGAGTTCCGCAGGGCTGAGGAAGAGGGTCGGCGTCACGCTTTCACCGCCGGCTGAAGGGGCCGGGGCCAGGATGGCCTCCACCACTCCCTTTTCCAGGAGGGAGCGGAGGAAATCTCGCACCGTCTGAGTTGGGTTTCCATCCACTTTGAGCCAGGCATGGACCATGATATGCCTCCTCACATGGCCTGCAGGGTTTTGAAGGGGTTAGGGCCTTTCTCTTTGAGGAAATGGACGAACTCGGTGACAGTATCGGCGAAGAGCTGGCCCTCACTTGCGCTTATCCACCGCAGCCAGACCCTGTCCGGGTCAAGGCCGAGGCGCTCCAGGGTTTTCTTGAGGATAGCGACCCTGCGGCGGGCCTTGTAGTTCCCGTTCTGGTAATGGCAGTCGCCCGGGTGACATCCTCCGATCAGGACCCCATCGGCTCCCTGGAGGAAAGCCTTGAGGACGTAAATGGGGTCAATCCCTCCCGAGCACATAAGGCGCACAATCCGGACGTTGGGAGGATACTGGATGCGAGAGGTTCCGGCCAGGTCGGCTCCCGCATAGGTGCACCAGTTGCACACGAAAGCGATGATTTTGGGCTCAAAGCCTTCCATTTCCGAATCCTCCGGCAAAATTAAAACCCCCTGCAGGGAATAAAAAGCCTTTCCCGGTGCAGGGGGTATGAACCTTTTTGAGCGGTTTTTATTTTAGCACAGGAGGCGAAAATTGGCAAGAGCAAGGGGGGATGCCCAGGGCTTTTCAATGTTCCAGCAAAGGGGGTGCAAGGGGGCGAAGCCCCCATGCCAGGGGGCTCGGGGCGCC
>DAOUBN010000200.1:0-3207 GCA_034432815.1 Anaerolineae bacterium
GATCGGCTCCAATGGCTTGAGGGGCAAGCCTCGCCAGCCGGGGGACCAGGGATGCGGTGTGCATTTCCACGAACATGTTGTTGGAGAAGCCGTCGTTCCCGAGGCCCACTTCTATGCCCTTCCCCAGCATCTCAATGACGGGGGCAGTTCCCACCGCATTGTTCATGTTGGAGCGGGGGTTGTGGACCACCCTGGTCCCGGTTTCCCTGAGGATTTCCATCTCCCTTTCGTTCACATGGACGCAGTGGGCGGCGATAGTCTTCGGGCCGAGGATGCCGAAGCGGTGCAGCCTCTCCACCACTCTCATGCCCGAGCGTCGCAGGGAATCCTCCTGGTCGGCCCTGTCTTCCGCCACGTGGAGGTGGAAGCCTGCGCCGAGGCTCTGAGCCGAGGCCGCACACCTTTCCAGGGTCTCATCGGACAGGGTCAGGGAGGCATGGAGGCCGAAGGTGGCCTTCACCAGCCCGCCCTTCTCCAGGCTCCTGCGGATGAAGCGCTCGTTCTCCCGGATCCCTGCCTCCATCCGCTCCCTGCCGTCGCGATCCGTCACCTCGTAGCAGAGGCAGGCCCTCAGGCCAGCCTGCTCCACCGCTTCGGCGATGACATCCAGGCTTCCGTCAATCGCTCCCTGGGAAGCGTGGTGGTCAATAAGGGTTGTGGTGCCGTGCTTTATGGCATCGGCGAGGCAGACCAGAGCGCTGTAGCGGATGTCTTCATAAAAGAGGGCTTTGTCCAGGCGCCACCAGAGCCTTTCCAGGATCTGGGGGAAATTGCGGGGAGGCTCGCCAGGGATGGCCATCCCGCGTGCGAAGGCCCCGTAGAAGTGGGTGTGGGCGCAGATGAGGCCAGGCATCACTATCCTGTCCCTGGCATCCAGGATTTTCTCCCCCGGATGCTTCCTGACCAGATCCGGAGCAGGGCCGATATCGGCGATGTGGTCGTCCCGGATGAGGATGGCTCCCCCGTTGAGGACCGGGGCTTCAGGGTCAAAAGTGAGGATGATCCCGCCCAGGATCAGCATTTTACTTTTCCTCCCGTGAATATGGAAGGCCCAGGGCCGAGGGGGCACCGATGCGCCTGCGCATGACCTCCTCTGAAGCGAACATCAGGACCACGATGGTGAGGATGAAGGGCAGGGTATTGAGGAGGTTGGGGGAGATCCCGAAAGGCTGCAGCCTGTATTGCAGCACCTTCACCCCGCCGAAGAGGTAGGCTCCAAGGATGGCCCGCAGGGGACTCCACAGGGAGAAAATGGTCAGGGCTATTACGATCCAGCCTGCTCCCGCCGTCATCCCTTCAATCCAGGAAGGGGTGTAGACTATGGAGAGGTAAGCTCCTCCTATCCCGGCCAGCACTCCGCCAATGAAAGTGCAGAGGTAGCGGATGGCGAAAACGTTAACCCCGAGGGCGTCGGCGGTGGCGGGGTCCTCCCCAACCGAGCGGATGTTTATCCCCAGGCTTGTCTTGTAGAGGATGAACCACATTATGGGCACCAGGAATATGGCTATGTAAGCGAGGGGGTCAAACCGGAAAAGGAGGGGCCCCAGGATTGGGACCTCGCTGAGGAAGGGGATTTTCACCCCGACCAGTTTGGCGGAAGGGGGGAGGGGAACTCCGATGAAGCGCCGGCCAATAAGGCCGCTCAGCCCGGTTCCGAACATGGTCAGGGCGAGGCCCGAGACCACCTGGTTCCCCCTCAGGTGTATACTGATGAAAGCGTGGATGAGGGAAAGGAGTCCGCCCATCAGGGCAGCGGCGGCGATCCCGGCCCATGGGTTGCCTGTGTAGAAGGCTGTGGAGAACCCCATGACCGCCCCGACCAGCATCATTCCTTCAACTCCCAGGTTCATTATGCCAGAACGCTCGGCATAGATCTCCCCGAGGGTTCCGAAAAGCAACGGGGTGCCTGCGGGGATGGCAGCTCGCAAGGTCTCCAAGATGAACTCCAGCATGGGACTCCCTCCCTAAGGGGATGCGAGGGCCTCTTTTTTCTCAGCCCTGGTTACTGATATGCGGTAGCGCAGGAGTATCTCCCCACCGATGAGGAAGAAAAGGATTGCTCCGTTGAACATGTGGATGGTGGGGACGGGCAGGCCGAGGGATACTTTGAGGGCGTCGCCCCCCACCAGAAGCCCGCCGAAAAGGAAAGAGGTCAGCATCACCACCAGGGGGTTGAGCTGGGCCAGCCAGGTAACGATGATGGCGGTAAAGCCGTAGCCTGGGGAAATCCCCTGGGGGTAGCGGAGGCGGGCATGAATCCCAGCCACCTCGCCAACCCCTGCCATCCCGGCCAGCCCCCCGCTTATTACCATCACCAGGAGCGCCATGCGAAGGTAGGGGATCCCGGCGTAAAGGGCTGCCCTGGGGTTATCCCCTGTAACCCGGAGTTCGTAGCCCCATTTGGTGCGCATGAGGAAGATGTAGGCCAGGATGGCAGCAGCTATCCCCAGGATCAGGGTTGGGTAATGGATTCGGGTCCCGGGAATTGTGGGCAGTATGGCCGCATCGGGGAACTTGTCGGAATAAGGGAATCCCCACTCCTTTGCCCCCTTCCACGGGCCGTAGACCAGGTAATTGACCACCTCGGTAGCGACATAAACCAGCATCAGGGAGGTAATCACCTCGTTAACCTGGAGCTTGGCTCTGAGGAAAGCTGGGATTAAACCCCACAGGGCTCCGGCCAGGAATCCTGCCGCAAACATGGTGGGGCGCACTGCCCAGGAGGGGAGCTTCAGGGGGAAGAAGAGAGCAACCCACGTGGCAGCTACTGCTCCCATGAGGAGCTGGCCCTCGGCGCCTATGTTCCAGAACTGGGCCTTGAAGGCCAGCGCCAGCCCTGCTCCGCAGAGGAGCAGGGGGATGGCTTTCACCGTGCTTTCGGAAAGGCCGTAGAGGCTGCCGAAAGAGCCGATGAAAATCTTCCTGTAAGCGTAGATGGGGTCAATCTTTGCAGCCCAGAGCACAACTGCTATGGAAATGAGGGCCAGAATGAGGGAAACAATGGAGGTGATGATCCTCATCCAGCCCGGGACAAGGTAGCGCCTTTCAAGGCGAATCCGGAACATGGCCTTACCCCCCGGAGTTGGAGTTGGCTTTATTATCCACAAAACAAAAGTCCAGGTCAAGCCGCAAAATTAACCCCAGGGTTGCAGTGAACTTCGTTCTCCTGGTGGGGGTATCCCCCGCCCTCGTTAGCTGAGGGTTCGC